>JAZOUT010000034.1:0-52561 GCA_045658305.1 Candidatus Aphodosoma sp.
CCCACCCCCAAAAAAACACAATAACTCACCACAAAACCAATCTTTATCACATTTTGCACCATTTTTGCAATAAAAAATATCACTATATAAAATATTTTTTGTAACTTTGCAGTTCAAAGACAAAAACAACGGAATTTATTAACATTTTAAAATAACAAAACTATGATTAAACTCGGTATTAACGGTTTCGGCCGTATCGGACGCATGGTATTCCGCGCTGCTATCCAAAACTTTAGCAACGACATTCAAGTAGTAGGTATCAACGACTTACTCGACCCAGATTATTTAGCTTACATGTTGAAATACGACTCAGTTCATGGTCGTTTCCAAGGCGATGTAACATTCGAAAACAACTACCTCATCGTTAACGGTCAACGCATCCGCTTAACAGCAGAAATGGACCCAGCTAACCTCAAATGGGACGAAGTAGGTGCCGACGTTGTTGTTGAATCAACAGGTCTTTTCCTCGAAGACGAAAAAGCACGCAAACACATCGCTGCTGGTGCGAAAAAAGTCATCATGTCAGCTCCATCAAAAGATGCTACTCCTATGTTCGTTTATGGTGTAAACCATACTTCATATGCTGGTCAAGATATCATCTCTAATGCATCTTGTACAACTAACTGTCTTGCTCCTATCACAAAAGTATTGAACGATAACTTTGGTGTTGTTAAAGGTCTTATGACAACAGTTCACGCTGCAACTGCAACTCAAAAAACAGTTGACGGTCCATCTAAAAAAGACTGGCGTGGTGGTCGTGGTATCCTCGAAAACATCATCCCATCTTCAACAGGTGCAGCTAAAGCAGTAGGTAAAGTTCTCCCAGAACTCAACGGCAAACTCACAGGTATGTCATTCCGCGTTCCTACATCAGACGTTTCAGTAGTTGACTTAACAGTAGTTCTCGAAAAACCAGCTACTAAAGAAGACATCTGCGCTGCTATGAAAGCTGCTTCTGAAGGCGAATTGAAAGGCGTTCTTGGTTACACTGAAGATGCTGTTGTTTCAACAGACTTCCGCGGTTGCGCTCTTACATCTATCTTCGATGCTAACGCAGGCATCTCTCTCGACGCCAACTTCGCTAAAGTCGTTTCTTGGTACGACAACGAATGGGGCTACTCAAACAAAGTCCTCGAAATGGCTCGCGTTATCATGAAATAATACAGTAAATAAAGCAATAAAATATTAAAAACAATATTTTTTGCAAAAGCAAAGAATAAACAACAAAATAAATCCAAATCAAATCAAACCTAGTTTGAATGAGATTTGGATTTATTTTATTATTTATATAATAACAAATAATGATTTAGAATCTTATTGCCAAACAAAACACTACTATATAAAAAAATAACATTAATTTCTTACACGCTCAATACGCATAGTATCAAGCTTCAAGAAAAGGAACAACAATATAGTAAAACTCAAAAACGAAGAACCTCCATAACTAAAAAACGGAAGAGGAATACCAATAACCGGTACAAGTCCAATTACCATCCCTACATTTATAAATAAATGCATTGCAAATATTCCAACAACCCCATATCCATAAACACGAGTAAAACGATTATCTTGCCGCTCAGCAATAAAAATCAAACGATACAAGAAAAAAAGGTAAACCAATAATATTCCAGCACTACCAACAAACCCCCACTCCTCACCTATAGTACAAAAAATAAAGTCAGTATCTTGTTCTGGAACATATTTCAATTTCGTTTGTGTTCCCTGCAAAAATCCTTTACCCCAAAAACCACCCGAACCAATAGCAATACGCGCTTGATTCGTATTATAACCAATACCTGTCGGATCATCCGCCAAACCTAACAACAACTGAATACGCTTCTGCTGATGAGGTTGCAAAACATCATTAAATATATATTCAGTAGACAAACAATAACCCAAACAACCAAACAAAAATAACCCAATAAAAAGATATATCCTCCTCCATTTAACATATGCCAAAATCAACAAATATGTAGCAACACACACAACAATCGCCATCATTACATATACTAAATTAAAACGCACAACCCACACAAACAACGGCAATACCACAGCAAAAATAACAATAGGCACAAAAAATAATATAAGCACCAGCTTTTTATCATACCGATATACTCGCAAAAACAACAACATTATAACATATGCCAACAAAAGCCCTAAAAATAAGCCCATCGAAGCACCCTCAAATCCAAACAAATATACCTCACTAAAACGCAAAACCACAACAAATAACAACACAGCACAAAAACCTAAAACAGGTATCAAGCCTGGCAAACCTTCACGATAAAGCATAAACACAAACGATAAAAATACCAATGCCGACCCAGTCTCACTTTGCGCCACAATAATAACCATTGGCAACAAAATCATCGAACACACTACAGCATAACTCTGCATTGATTTTAACTGAAATTGAGGGTGATTCATCACTTTAGCAAGAGCCAATGCCGTTATAAATTTAGAAAATTCAGCAGGTTGAAAACGAAACGAACCTAACTTCAACCACGAACGAGATCCCTTAACATCTTCCGCAACAAACACAGTTACTATCAATAACAATATTATCAACCCATACAATAAATAAGGCACCGCAATTATTAAACGACTATCAGTAAACAATATCACCAAAGCCATACAAAAACTAATACACATCCACATAAACTGCATACCAGAACGACAACTCATATCAAATATTGACATTTGATCCTCCGATACACTCGCTCCATATATATTCATCCACCCAAACACAACAAGAACGATATAAAAAAATACCGCCCATTTATCTAACGCTTGTATTACATTAAAACTTCTTGACATCGGGATTTAATACTGTTGTTTTCATTCGATTAAACAAATTTATTTGAGCAATCGTACCATAAAGATATTGCTCCATACAAAGCATTGCTATTGGACAAGCCCATTGCGCTCCAAAACCAGCATTTTCAATTACTACAGCAATTGCTATTTGAGGATTCTCACGAGGAGCATATCCAAAAAATATTGAGTGCGGCTTACCATGACTATTATCTGTTGTACCTGTCTTACCACACACCGCCAATTCTGGCATTTTATAGTAATGTGCAGTACCATACTCACACACACGCCACATACCCTCTTGCACTATATCATAATGTTCCTCACTAACATTTGCTTCATGCTTATTATCCAAAAGCGAATCACATTTATTCAAATGTGGTGTAATATAATAACCTTTATTTGCAATAACCGCAGCTGCATTAGCAAGTTGAATTGGAGTTACCAACACCTCACCCTGCCCAATAGAATTGGAACGAATAGTAAGAGCTTTCCAGCCACGCTTTCCATAAACTTTATCATATGTCTCTGCACGATATATAGCTCCATCTTTCAATCCATACACATCCGAATCTTCCCACTTAAACCCTAATCCAAAACTCAATATATCTTCACGCCAACGGGTATAATTCTCTTTAAACTTTGCATTACCCTCACCATAACCATCTCGCTCAAGCGTTTCTTTATATGCCGACCAAAAATATGGATTACAACTCTCTTGTATAGCCTCCTCAAGACCCACCGGCGAACCATGATTGTGAGTACATTTTATCGGTTTTGAAAGTGGCCCACTACAAGAAAACTTAGTATGACGCGTAATACCTCCATGCTCCAAACAAACCAATGCCTGCAATGTCTTAAATGTCGAACCCGGCGAATAAAGACCTCCTGTTGCTCTATTAAGGAATGGCTTTGTTGCTTCTTTTTGTAATATTGGATAATACTCCGTACGCAAACGACCTACCAACAACGACGGATTCCATGTAGGATTAGATGCCATAGCCAAAATCTCACCTGTCCCTGGTTCTATTGCAACAATACTACCTATCTTACCCTGCAACAACTCTTCTGCTATCATCTGCAATTCAACATCTAATGTAGTAGTAATATCTACACCCGAGATAGGCATTTTATCATATTCACCATCTTTATATTTTCCTTGAATACGACCACGTGAATCTCGCAAAAGAACTTCTACTCCATTCACTCCTCTCAACTCTTTCTCATACGTCAATTCCAAACCTTCCGAACCTGCATAATCTCCAGCACGATAATAATCATCACGTTCAATTTGTCTCTTACTAACCTCACCAATAGAACCTAAAACATGAGCACCACAAGGATAATTATAATTACGTAATGTCCTATTTTGAATCGTAAAACCTGAAAATTTACGCAAATGCTCTTGCAACATAGCATAATCTTCTGGCGACAATTGAGTCATAAACCGTTGTGGAATAAGAGCAGAATAACCATGTCTACCTTTAACAATTTCCATACGCTCACAAAATTGCTCATACGTAATCCCCAACAATCCACAAAACTCCAATGTATCAATAGGAGAACCTGCCTTTTCCTGATTGCGCAACTCTTTCATTGTCACCATTAAATCATAAGTCGGTTGATTATATACCAACAACTTTCCATTACGATCATATATCAATCCACGAGGTGCATAGAGAGTCTTATGATAAAATGCATTACCTACAGCATCTTCAGTATAATCCTCATATAATTGCAATTGAGCCAACCTACCTATGAACAAAACCACAAATAGTGCCAGCACAATATAAATTCCAACACTTCTATCTTTATATTTATCGTTAAGCATCTTTATTTAATTTTAACACCTAAAGGCTCAAAAAATTTCTGTGATAATATATAAACCCTATTACCCTATAAACTATTTCCTTACTTTTTCTAAAGTAAAAATTAACAAAATAGTTATCACTAAACTAACTAAAGTTTTAAACACCACAACTCCAAAATATTGGAATGAAAAAGCCTCAAGTGTAAACAAAGATAAATGATGAATAAACACCATCAGTACAATATATTTCACATAGTTTACTCCCATTGTACGAAAACGAGGCATCACCTTATCCAACTCCTCCTGAGTTGATACTATACTAAATATATATGGTCGTAAAAAAGCAACCAACGTAGTTGCCATTGCATGAATACCCCATGTATTAGAAAAAGCATCTATAACCAAACCAAGAAAAAAACCAGTAAAAATCAACGAAATACGATTCGTATGTATTGGTAATGCAATTATAAAATAAATATACAAAAACGGATTTATAATACTCGCTATTTCTATATTGTTAAGCAACAAAACCTGCAATAACACCAATCCAATAAACCAAGATAAAAACTCTACAACATTTTTCATTTCTCTAATGATTTTTGAAGATTCAACAACTCATTCTGATTCTCAAAAGCAAACACCGTCACATACGTCAACGACTGAAAATCAACAGCAAGAGTAACATCTATATCACAATACATTGTATTCTCCACAACAGTAGCTTTATCTACAACGCCTATCATCATACCATCAGGAAATATTGCAGAAAAACCACTTGTAACAATCGTATCTCCCGCCACAACATTTACGTGATTTGGTATTTCATATAATTTAGCTTTCAATGGACTTTTCCCATTCCACTTTACAGAACCTAATTGATTATTACCTTTTATTTTTGCACTTATCACTTGCTCAGGATTTATAATAGGCAATACAACAGCATAATTTTCACTTACACGTTGCACCACCCCAACTACTCCTTGTGGCGCAAATACACCCATATCTTCCTCTATGCCATGTGCACTACCTTTATCTATAATTATATAATTTTGCAAATCATACACACTATTATAAACTACTTTTGCCGATAAATAATTTTCTTCACTTAAAACACTAACACTATCAGCAGCTTGCAATTGGCAATTTGATATCTCTTTATACAAACGAGCATTCTCATCCGCCAAATATTTATTTGTCTCTACCAAACCAAAATATTCAGTAACAGAATTAGTAATAGCATATATCCATGCAGATAAAGTTGTTGCACTTCGAAAAGCAACAGATCGTTGCAAATCATTTTTATTCACAACAAGTCCAAATGCCAACACCTCCAATACAACAAAGATAATGACAGTCAAATATTTATAAAAAAACTCTAAAATTTTATTCATTTTCAATAAAAAAGACAAAAGAACAGAAGAACAAAATTATGTTCTTATGTTCTTCTGTCTACTAATATTCATTCTATATTCAACGTAATAAGAAACGGAATCTATCAACATTCTTAAGAGCAATACCTGTACCTCGAGCCACTGCACGCAATGGATCATCTGCCACATGAAATTGAATTTGAATCTTATCTGTCAAACGTTTAGCCAAACCTCTCAACAATGCACCGCCACCAGCAAGATAAATACCTTTATCAATCAAATCAGCATACAACTCTGGAGGAGTTTCTCCCAACGCAGCAAGAATCGCAGTTTCTATTTTTACAATTGTCTTATCTAAGCAATGCGCAATCTCTTGATACGACACTGGCACTTCCATTGGCAAACCTGTCACACGATTAGGTCCACGCACAATCATATCTTGCGGTGCCTCATCCCCCAAATCAATCAACGCCGAACCTACTTGCTTCTTAATACGCTCAGCCATCACCTCACTGACACGAATATTATGTTGCCTAAACATATATTCTACAATATCTTGAGTAAAAGCATCACCTGCAACACGAAGCGATTTATCAGTCACAATACCACCAAGCGAAATAACCGCAATCTCCGTAGTACCACCACCTATATCAACAACCATATTTCCTTCCGGTGCTTCAACATCAAGACCAATACCCAATGCCGCAGCCATAGGCTCGAAAATCATATACACATCTCGCCCACCTGCATGTTCTGCCGAGTCACGCACCGCACGAATTTCAACCTCAGTACTTCCCGATGGAATACCAATAACCATACGCAATGATGGAGTAAAGATATGACCCTTATTCGGAATCATCTTAATTAAACCACGAATCAACAATTCAGCTGCATGGAAGTCCGCAATCACACCATCACGCAAAGGTCGAACAGTATAAATATTAGGATTCTCTTTGCCTCGCATTTGTGCCGCTATAGATCCTATCGCTTCCAATTTTTCCGAACGCTTATCCAACGCCACAACAGACGGCTGATCTACCACGATTTTATCATTGTGAATAATGACCGTATTCGCAGTTCCCAAGTCCATCGCTATCTCTTGTGTCAACGAAAAAATACCCATTTCCTTTAATTTGTAATTTGTAATTAGTAGTTAGTAATGAAAGTCTCAATTATCAACAAAGTATTTAACATCTAAACCGTTAATAACTAATAACTAATCATTAATCATTATTTCAACTGCAAAGTTACAAAAAAATCACACAAAAAGCAACACTTTCTATCCTATTTTTTTACACATTTTTTTAACACTGGTATCTCGCTCAATGGCAAATCTTTCTTCACCAAATAAACCAAAAATACCAACAGCAACACAGTGCGATAACCCATTCTCAACCAGAAGTTTGGCACTTCAACCGCCGTTCCTACAACCCACAATCCCGCAGTCAACAAAACATACACGCCTATACTCTTCAACGGATACGACACTGCATAATATTTTTGTCCGATAAAATAGCTCAACAACATCATCACTACATAACTCACCAACGAAGCACTCGCACTTGCCCAATAACTATATCGTGGTACAAACAGCACATTAATAATCAGCGTAATCACAAATCCCACAATCGAAAACCATGCACCCCATATCGTTTTATCAATCAACTTATACCACAACGACAAATTATAAACCACGCCTTGCACCAAATACGTTATCAACACAATCGGTATTATCTGCAACCCCTCACGATACTGAGGCCCAAGCACATACTGAAACACATCCATATAAAACACCATACCTAAAAATATCAACAACGCCGCAATTATATAATATTTCATAGCATCGGCATAACTCTCCTTGCTATCCCTACTGCCATGCTTTGCAAACACAAATGGCTCATACGCAAACCTAAACGCATACGTAAACATCATCATTATCATCGCTATCTTAAAACTTGCTCCATATATACCCAATTGGCGCATACCCTCTTCTGCATCAGGATATACCATCGGAAATATAATCTTATCCACTGTCTGATTCATAATACCCGCAATACCCAACAACAACAGTGGCAAACTATATCCCAACATCCTCTTCAACAACGCCCAATCAAACGTCCACTTACCCACAAACACAAACGGCAACAACACCACCGTAACCGACACAGTAGATATCACATTCGACACAAATATATATCCCACACCATACGAAGGATTATAAAACCAATCTATCAACTCTGGCTTCCAATCCATTATCATCGGACATCCCACCAAAAAGAACAAATTACACCCGATGTTCACGAATATCATAAACAATTTCAACGCCGCAAAGGTCAAAGGCCGATTCTTATATCGCAAATAACTGAACGGAATACTATCAAACGCATCCATCGCCACCGCCACACCAAGCATAGCAATAAACTCAGTATGAGCACCATAACCCATCAAATCCGCAACATTCTGCTGAAATAACAAACACAACACAGCAAACACCGTCGACGTCACAGCCAACGATGTCAACGTAGTGCTATACACCCTATTCGTCTTTTTTTCATCCTCGGAATCATTATTCACAAAACGGAAAAATCCCGTCTCCATCCCATAGGTCAATATGATGATAACCAACGCAGTCCAAGCATAAAGATTAGTTACAATCCCATACTCCGACGCATCAGCCAACACATAACTATACAATGGCACCAAGCACCAATTCAAAAACTTACCCACAATACTACTCAATCCATAAATCGCAGTCTCCTTTGCCAACTGTTTCAATCCTGCCATAATTCAATAAAAATATCCAGTCAATAATTCTCAACTCTCAATTCTCAAATACACACTGAGAGTGTGTATTCAATCCTAAAAATTCCAAAATTTAAATATAGGATACAGCATACTGCAAGCAACCCTCAAGCAACCCCAAAAAATACACACTCACAGTGTGTACTCAATCAAAAAGCGTCTGCTCCAAATCCCCTCTCGTTCTCCCAAGATGCTTATATGCCAATTCGGTCACCTCACGACCACGAGGAGTTCTTTTTATGAAACCCTCTTTAATCAAAAATGGCTCATACACCTCCTCAATCGTACCCGCATCCTCACTCATTGCTGTCGCAATCGTAGTCAATCCCACAGGGCCGCCTTTGAATTTATCAATCATCGTCAACAATATCTTATTGTCGATTTCATCCAATCCATAACGGTCGATATTCAACGCCTCAAGCGCATAACACGCTATCGTGCGGTCAATTCTACCACTACCCTTCACTTGAGCAAAGTCGCGCACACGGCGCAACAAAGCATTCGCAATACGAGGCGTACCCCTACTGCGACGCGCAATCTCCACCGCCGCTTCTCGCACAATAGGCACTTGCATAATAGCCGCCGAACGATTGATGATATTCACCAACACCTCATCATCATAGTATTCAAAGTGGCAATTTATACCAAAACGCGCACGCAACGGAGCAGTCAAAAGTCCACTACGCGTCGTAGCCCCAATCAACGTAAACGGCTCCAACTCAATCTGCACCGACCTTGCCGAAGGACCTTTATCAATCATAATATCAATACGATAGTCCTCCATTGCCGAGTACAAATACTCCTCCACCACCGGACTCAAACGATGTATCTCGTCAATAAACAACACATCGTTTCGCTCCAACGACGTAAGTAGTCCTGCCAAATCGCCCGGTTTATCAAGCACCGGACCCGATGTCAACTTAAATCCTACGCCCAACTCATTGGCTATAATATTACTCAACGTAGTCTTACCCAAGCCCGGAGGTCCGTGCAACAATGTGTGGTCAAGACTCTCACCACGCATACGCGCCGCTTGAACAAAGATGCTGAGGTTCTCAACCACTTTGTCCTGTCCCGCAAAATCGTCAAACGACAACGGACGCAACGCCTTATCCAAATCACCCTCAGCCTCTCGCTTCGGATTATGTATATCAAATTCACTCATAATCAATTAATAATTAAGAATTCCTCACTCCTCATTCCTCATTGTATAAAATATTCTCTCAATCGACCCATATTTCGCCACAAGCGCATCCTTCTCGCCCTGCTCAATCACATTACCCTTATTGATAACTATCACGTCGTCGCACACTTGCTCCACCTCTTGCATAATATGAGTAGAAAATATCACCAATCTATCACGCCCCAAATCCTTAATCAACTGACGAATTTCTATCAACTGATTAGGGTCGAGACCCGTAGTAGGTTCATCCAATATCAATACTCTCGGATTGTGTATAATCGCCGCCGCAATACCAACCCTCTGACGATAACCCTTCGACAACTGCCCAATCTTCTTATTTGCCTCCACCATCAATCCAGTGCGCTCAATCACCTCCTCCACAACACTCCTAATATTCATTTTATGCACAGATGACGCTTCACATTGTCCCCCTGTCTTAGGGGGACGAGCCCAACGGGCGGAGGGGGTCAAAAATTGTGCATTATATATCTCTGCCACAAACTCCAAATACTCACGCACATACATATCCAAATACAACGGATTATGCTCAGGCAAATATCCCACCAATCGCTTCGTTGCCACGTCATCAACAGACACTCGCTTACCATCAATCAACACCTCGCCCTCATCTGCAGCAATATAACCAGTTATAATCTTCATCAAAGTCGATTTACCTGCCCCATTCGGACCTAACAATCCCACAATTCTACCCTCACCAAAACTTTGATTTATAGCACACAACACTCGTTGCGCACCATAACTTTTCGATATATTTTTTATTTCTAACATAACTATTTCCGTACAATTTTTGTAACCTGCAAAAATACAAAAAATTTATGAATTCAACGCTAAAAAAATAGTTATTTTTACTCAACAAAAATAATTGTGCATTATACATTGTGCATTGTGCATTTTTTAGTAAATTTGCACTCCGTATGAAGACAAGACAACAAACACATATCTTAACACTCCTCCTTGCTATGCTCATTGGCATCGCAACCACCTCTGTTGTCTCTCTCTTCACTACCGAATATGCCAAAGTTGTATACCAAACTATAGAAAATAGCGAACAGCAAAAAGAACAAAAACCACTATTTTCTAAACTATCGGCACTCAACATACAAATCACGGCAAACAATAGCAAACTGCCAACCTTCTCAACTCAAACTTTGGCAAAACGAGTATCAACACAGTCTACACTCAACAACCAGCTCATATTAGCAAATAATATAATACACAACATCTTACGCGAGAACAACTGTAGCCATATCCTATCTTACAGTCATCGTCCTCCGCTGTATTATATCTTTGCATTACATCGTATGCGGAATTAGCCTCCGCCCTCCCCCCCTAAATAAAACACACACTTTTTTAGTAGCAAGTCGCAAGTAACAAGTCGCAAGACTATTTACTTTATTTGTTACGTCCACTTGATATAATGTGAGTTCTCATAAATTATTTAAACTGACATTAAGATACTAAAAAAGAGCGTCAAAGACGATCAACTATGCTTAACTGCGGGTGACCAACGGGAACCTGCAGATAGTAAGACCTACGCTCCTTCGTCCCCAAAGGGGGCGAACCATATAAAACTGATGTATAATTTTTTGTTCAGAACTCACTCCAAAATTATAAACATTAAATAATTAAAACTAAATGAAAAATAATAATATTCCGGAAAACCTTCTCGAAGGTCTCAACACAACAGAAAAGCGCAATAGCGCATCAATCGTCAAAGCTCTTGTATATCTTGTAGTTGCAGTGGCAGCAACATGCTCACTCATCTTTATCAAAGACAGCAAATCATCAATCTATATGCTTATGGGTATCGTGGCAGCATTTGGCTACATCATGGCAGTATGCGTTCTAATCTTCGCTCATAAAGATATTCTCTGCGAAGGCAAACGCCTCAATGGCTACACCCTCTATTTCGACACCGCCAATGCCAATGTCGAAAAAGCCATTGCATCAAAAGACGCCAAAGCATTGAAAAACTACAAAAACGAAAGCGAAAATGGTCTTAAACTCGAATTGGCTTACTCAGACGACCTCAGCATCGCACGCTATCGTCTCTATCGCTACATCCCATTCGAATTCCAACCAGATAGCGAAATCATCGAGCTCAATGCCGAACAAGTTAAAGTGTTAACACAACTTTAATACACAAAACAAATAAAAGCACGGAAGTCACATTTTTCATAATCAAAAAGTTTAAAGTTAAAAGTTTTCTCCGGCTTCCGTGCTTTACAATAACAATAGGCTAACCCTACAAGGTTAGCCTATTTGCATAAAGATAATATAGTCCAAATTATTGAATAAATTCAATATCATCAATTGTTAACTCTTGCTTTCCAAAAGTATAGAATCCAAAACCAGTATATTCTAATGGCATATGACGTACTTTCATAATTGACATATCATCAACAAAAAACTCTATTATTTGTGAATGTGCATCATAAACCAATTTCCATTGTTGATTTACTTTTCTTTTCTTTGTCCATTTTACATTTTGCATAATACGACCTACAACTTTACCATCTACAAGTCTACAGAATTCAACGCAACTTTCATCAAATGAAAATACATAATAATTACCATTATCCCTATAATTAAAGACAAAGCCAGCTGCATTTTCTTCATCCAAAAGTTTTACTTTAACATTTGCAACTACAGTAAATGAGCGCAACATATTCAAAGGTGCATAACAATGGGTCTCAAAAAAAGTTCTTAAATCATTCACTTCTTTTGACTTAAGTGTCATTACACCCTTGTCAATAATAGCAGTTCCAGCCGCTTTTTTAAAAGTACACTCTGTCCATTCTAATGAATTAGAATCAAAAGTTTCTTTGTACGATTGTGCATTAAGCACATAAGATGCAAAACAAATTGCAATTAAAAATAATACCTTTTTCATAGTAAAAAAATTATAAAATTAAACATTAGTTATGTGACTTACCTACACGTGTTTGCAGTTCTTGGATTATCTCCTCAAATTCCTTTGGAATTCTATCTATTTCTTCAAATTCGCCATGTTGAGCGGCTCTAGCTCCTGCTACTTCAGAGGAAACCTTTATTTGAAAAGCGACTTTTGATGGAGTAGAAATGTCTCGTATTGTGACTCTATTCCTAATTTGTTTATCCGACATTGTGAATGTCTTATATTGCCATGTTGTTTGAACATATCCACCATGAAAATCTGTTGTTTCTATCTCTTCAAAATAATTCAACAAGATTTGATGTAATAATTTCCATGCAGGGAGAACATCAATTTTTCCATCTTCACCTATAGAATAATAATTAGGATCAATATCCACTGTAAAAAACTTATTTACAATTCCACTAGCTGCAGATGCACGATAGAAACCATCTTGTTGAAGAGTATAAGATACGTTAGCACGTTTATCTGTACCATAATACTTTGTGTTCATAGTATTATATTCTGCACATTCGCAACGAATCACTACTACTCCATTCTTTTTAGGTCTAGGAAATTCAGCGAAACCATAACCCAATAAAGTGTTATTTACATAAATTGCAGCTTCAGCCGGTTGAACTGAAATTGAAACCATTTTTGGTTTAGCAACACAAAATAATACACCCAAAAATAGGCATAATAAAAATAAAACTGTTCTTTTCATAAAATTATTTTTTTAAGGTTTTGATTTATAAATTGAACGACTATTAGAATAACGATAGTATTCAGGAACATGTATTTCAATCAATTCATTCTTTTTTCTTCCTCTCAAATCAATTGTCCTTCTATATATCTCATTACCATCTATTTTTGCTATTACTACGATACTTTCTTCTCCTGATGATTTATAATATACCATATCATTCCCCACATATTCATCATTAACATAAATCTCAATTTGAGGATGCTGACAATACAACACTATCTGTTTTTGCAAATTACAAGCAGACAATAAAACTAATAAAACAAAATAAACACAAAAATTCTTCATATTTTTCCCCTAAATTCGTGTCGGGCACAACCTCTTATCTTTCAAATTTGACATAAAAAAAACGTGGAACTCGACTATTGTCGTTCCACGGTTTGAGGCTGTCGCATTGCCTTGAAGTCGGAACAGACAACGCGAAGCCCACGCTGAATATAAGCTATAATCCTATACTGCTTGATGCAACAATATACACCAAGAGAAGGATAATAAGTACACTTACATCCCGTAGGACATCTAACGTTGCTATGCTCTTGACTTCGTTTATGAAACTTGCGACATTTCAAACCGTCAGAACAAAGCGCAGATAAACGCCTATTTCTATATGTCCGCTAACCCACCTTCTCTCTGGACATACCCCCAGCGTGGCTTAGCGATTGCAAAGTTATATATATTTTTTTAATTAAACAATAAAATAATAAGAATTTTTAATATATTTAATAAACTCCCTTTTACTCAAAAGGTTGGCGCCAGTCGCAGCCTTCGCGCCAGAGGGAGCAGCCATAGGCAGTGCGCCCTTTGATAATCACGCCTTTGCCACATTTAGGGCATGGGGCACCTTCGGTGACTGCAGGTGGTTTAGGCGTAGATTTTGTAGCCTTTGGTTTTGAGGATTTTGGCTTTGAGAGTTGCTTTTTAGGTTGCTCTTGTACGTCAGTAACAATGCGTTGAGTAGGATTTTGACGCATCACCTCAGTGACAACATTAGAGACCATAGCCTTAAGTTCGTTGATAAACTGAGTTGCTTGATAGGCACCACGCTCAATATCACGGAGTTTCTTCTCCCACTGACCTGTGAGTTCTGCCGATTTGAGCAATTCGAATTGGATAGTGGCAATAAGATCAATACCCGTTTGAGTAGGTACAAGCGATTTGCGTTCTTTGCGAATATAATTGCGTTTGAACAAGGTCTCGATTATCGCCGCACGCGTAGATGGTCGGCCAATGCCGTTCTCTTTCATCCCATCGCGGAGCTCCTCATTATCAACGAGTTTACCTGCCGTTTCCATTGCACGAAGGAGAGTTGCCTCGGTGTATTGTTTGGGTGGTGTGGTTTGCTTTTGCGCTAAATCGGGAGTATGTGGACCTCGTTCGCCCTTAACGAATTGAGAATTGAGAATTGAGAATTGAGAATTATCGTCGGACGACTCATCATTCCTCATTCCTAACTCCTCATTATTAAATACTGCGCGCCAACCTGGTTCGAGGATGCGTTTGCCGGTGACCTTAAACTCTACGCCATTGACATCGCCCATAACGGTGGTGGTAGAAATCTTACATTCAGGATAGAAATTGGCTATAAAATGGCGCACAACGAGGTCGTAAACCTTGCGCTCGGACTCGGTCATTGCGGCATTATTGTACCCAGTAGGGATAATGGCGTGGTGGTCGGTGACTTTGGCATTGTCGAACACCTTTTTCGACTTAGGTAACTTATTGAGATTAAGTACCGACACCAATGATTCGTAGCCTTTCAAACCACGCAAAGTGGCAGACATTTTGGGATATAAATCTTCACTCAAAAAGGTGGTATCAACACGCGGATAGGTGGTGAGTTTCTTTTCGTAGAGGGATTGAATCAGCTTGAGAGTTTCATCTGCTGAGAAGGAGAATTTCTTGTTGCACTCAACTTGTAAAGAGGTAAGATCGAAAAGTTTTGGGGCTGATTCGGTACCTTTTTTCTCAGATACTGAGGTAACTTCAAATTCGTGACCCTCTATCTGTTTAAGAACCTCGCGCGCTTCGTTTTCTGACTTATATTTACCTTTGGTACTTGAAAAAGTTACATCGCGATAAAGAGTTTTAAGTTCCCAGTATGGCTCGGGTATAAAGTTCTTTATTTCGTTGTAACGATTAACTATCAATGCCAAAGTGGGAGTTTGAACTCGTCCGATAGATAAGACTTGACGATTGGCTCCATACTTCAAAGTATAAATACGTGTGGCGTTCATACCTAGCAACCAATCACCAATGGCACGAGCAAGACCGGCTTCATAAAGACGTTGAAATTCAGAGTTATCTTTTAAAGAATTAAAACCTTCGCGTATGGACTCTTCAGTCAACGATGAAATCCAAAGGCGTTTGACTGGACATTTGCATAATGCTTTTTGCATCACCCATCGCTGAATGAGCTCTCCTTCTTGGCCAGCATCACCGCAGTTTATTACCTCATCAGCAGTTGAAATCAACTGTTCTATAACCTTAAATTGCTTTTTATAGTTGTCAATATCAATAAGTTTGATGCCGAAACGAGTAGGTATGATAGGCAACGAGCTGTAGTTCCAGCCTTTCCACTCAGGGAGATAGTCGTGAGGCTCTTTGAGAGTACAAAGATGACCATACGTCCATGTAACTTGATAGCCATTGCCCTCAAGGTATCCGTCTTTTTTAGTATTTGCACCAAGTATGACTGCGATTTCACGCGCGACACTTGGCTTTTCGGCGATACATACTTTCATTCTAACTTTAGGATTTCGAAAATGTAAATACACAATGAGAGTGTGTATTTTTTAGGTTACTTGAAGGTTGCTTGCAGTATGCTGTATCCTATATTTAAATTTTGAGATTTTAAAGAGAGAATACACATTGAGAGTGTGTATTTGGATTGCTACTGTTTTAACTGAATATTTACGGATTCTTCGTGTAATAGTTCGTAAATTTGCTTTACTAATTTTTGTGATAGCCCAAACTCCTCGGCCAATTCAAGTCTGTTTTGTATTACATCGTTATATCGCCCTGTTTGAACGATAGGCATATTGTGCTGATGCTTATACTTCCCTATTTCGCGTGAAACTTGCATGCGTTTAGCAAGTGTTTCAATCAATATAGAATCTAAAGAGTCTATCTTACTACGCAATTCGGCTAATTCTTGATTATGATTGTTTCGCTCGTGAATTACTAACGATTTCAGCATAGTATCGAGTTCATCGGGAGTCAATTGCTGTTCGGCATCGCTGAAAGCTTGCTCAGGACAACAATGGCACTCAATCATTAAGCCATCGAAATCAAGGTCAAATGCTTTTTGGCTTAATCCAGCGACTAAATCGCGATTGCCTGCGATATGAGATGGGTCGCAAAGAATCGGAATTTTAGGGAATTGACGATGTAATTCAATAGGTATATACCATTGTGGATCATTACGATAAGTAAGTGAATTATAAACCGAGAAACCACGGTGCACAGCCATAATGCGTTCTATGCCGACCTGTTGAAAACGCTTAATAGCTCCAATCCAAAGATTTATATCAGGATTCATTGGATTTTTGATTAATATGGTTATAGCTCTATTATCTTTTAATACATCGGCAATCTCTTGTACAGCAAATGGATTGGTAGTTGTACGAGCTCCTATCCAAACAAAATCAATGCCCGCCGCTACTGCCAATTTTGTATGCTCAGCATTTGCGACCTCAGTACCAACTAGCATTCCAGTTTCAATCTTCACACGCTGTAGCCATTGTAAACCAATTTCACCAACACCCTCAAAAGATCCTGGCTGAGTGCGAGGTTTCCACAATCCTGCACGAAACCATTTTACACCCACTGTAGCCAATAGTTTAGCTGTTGACATAACTTGATGTTCTGTTTCAGCAGCACAAGGGCCTGCAATAATCAATTCACAATTCATAATGCTCATTTTTTTATATTACTTTGCAAAGTTACAAAAAAAAATGAGAACCGAAAAGTATTTTTTTCGATTCTCATTTAAATTTATTAGGTAAGTATTATCTTACAAACATGCCTGAAGTAATCACTTTACCGTCATATACAAATGTATAGATATAGATTTGACGATTGTTTGGCAAGTAAATCACAGTACCTCCGTCATGCGACAAACGAATATCATCATTAGGATCAACTAATCCAACAGATTCTTCCATAATTCGAGTACCATCAGCAAGGAATATCAATACCTTAACATTGTCGCGCAAAGAAGAAGCTTTGAAATAGCCTTCACCTAATGCAGTCCATGCAACATCGTCGAAAGAAGGGTGGTTGCCAGGATTGCGGTCGGTAGTAACAAAATTAATTACATAAGTACCTAATGAACCATCCTCAGCTTCTACATAAATATAAGTAGCTTCATCTACATTTCCGTATGTAATATCAACATCTTGAGATTCTTCGGCTTTTTCATAGTCAATTTCTGGAACAGCAGCCCCTGGGAATAACATATAAGTATATTCATATTGAGTAGAAGAGAAATTGGCAATTGATACACCTGACACTCTCAAGTCTTTCAATAATGTGTTATTACTCAACAATATTTCAAATTTGATTTGATAAGCATTCATGGCTACACCATCCTCAGCAGTAACTAAAACAACAAATTCTGTTGGACCATTTTGAGATATAGAAACAATTTGAGTTGGCAATATTTTTTCGTAGAGCAAATCTTCTATTTTTGGCAATGAAGCTGTATCTGTTCCTATTGGGAAAGTAACAACATATTCAAACATAAGAGAATCAAATTCTATAGCCACAGGCATATTCGAAATAGCAAGAGATTTGAGATATGCGTTATCGCTCTTACGAACATCAAAATTAAGCTCGTAATCACTCACATTGTAACCATCGGCAGAAGTTACTGTAATAATAGTTTTTCCACGAACAGAATCTCCCGAAATAACGATTGAAGAATAATCATCTACCATACCTTCCCACTTGATTTTAGGCAACACCTCTGTGCCATATGGGAATAATACGTTATAAATAAACTCTTCACTATCAAATGACTTATCAGCCTCGAACGAACGAGCATACATAGTTAGAGGTTCTTCACCAATAAATATATTTGCAAGCAAAGCATTATCGCTCTTAACAGTTTTGAATGAAACGCGATAAACAGATTTATTAACACCATTTTCAGCTATTACTTCAAATACAGCTGTATCAGTAAGCGTAATAGCAGGCTGATAGTTGATAACCTGATTATTCTCAGCCAATTCATAAGTTAATACAGAAGGTGAAATTGTTCCATAAGGCAAAATAATTTCATACTCAAATACCTCAGAATCGAATGCCTCTAATAAAACGCCATTGCTATTGATTGCCTTCAAGAATGAATTTGAAGATTTTTCAATTTCAAACTTAACCATATATGTACGACGAGTACCATCCTCGGCAGTTACAACAATAATACGCCCTAAATTATCATTAATTATCTCTACTGTTTGATAAGCATCACCTGCTTCATATTCAACCAAAGGCAATTCAGTTGTGCCATAAGGCAAAATAATGGTATACTCCATTGTAGCTGCATCAAAGTTTTCAACTGGAATACCTCCAACAAATATAGCTTTCAATGTATCAACATTCGACAATAAACGATTAAATGCTACATAGTACATATTACTATAAGTTGCATCCTGCGCCACGACCTTAATTGCTGCTACATCTTTAATTGTTGCAGGTTCGAAATAATGAACAGTTTGAGCCTCTTCTGATTTAGAGAAAGAAATATATGGGACTTCTTCTGTGCCTACAGGAAGATTTACCAAATAAGTAAATTTATCAGGCGAGAAGCCTTCAATAACAGCACCATCTACCTCAATAGACTTAAGTGTTGCATTTTTAGACATTACTTTCTCAAAACGAACAATATATTCATAATATAAACCAGTGCGTTGAGGAACGACTTTAAGAACTACTGTTCCATCCTCACGAACAATACGAGTTACAGTTTGATATTCATCTCCTGTTTCCCAAGTTACAAGAGGATTTTCTTTCTCAACTGGTAATACTATGGTATAATCACGTACATCAGCAGCAAAACCATTCAACGAATCACCATCGAGATAAATCATATTCAATTTATTATTTTCAGATAACAACAAATTATAGTGAATACGATAATCACGTTTTGTAACACCATCAGGAGCAGTAACTGAAATCACAGTAGTACCATTCAAACCACCGGAAGTAATAGATATACTTTGACCATCAGCTCCAGCTACAACTTTCAACATAGGTTCAACCATTGTACCTACAGGCAAATCGAAGAAATAATCGTAAATTGTAGAAACAAAACCTTCGAGAGGTTGACCATTGCTCAAAATAGATTCAATATTAGTCTCGTCAGAAAGCAACCACTCAATATCAATATGATAAGTCTCAAATGAACCATCTTCGGCAGTTACAATAACATTAATACTATCCTCATATTCTTTAGCCAACACAGTTTGGAATGCATCAGCAGTCTGCCAACTTATGTTTGGCAAATCTTCTCCTTTTGGCAATTTTATGGTGTAGAAATAACGTTTTGGTTGGAAATTGTCAATAGTTTTATAATTCAAACGCAAATCATTTAAACGGACATTTGAAGAGAGTTCTGAAGAGAACTTCAATGTATAGGTAGTCTCTACCCCTGCTTCAGATGTAACAGTAATATAAGAATCACCATCAATACCACCATTTTCAATCTCTATTGTCTGTCCATATCCACCAGCTGTAGCAGTGATATTAGGCATAATAGGCTGTTCCATCTTTGGAGATGCACTGTGCAATTTAATATTATATTCTTTTACATCAGCCATATATACTGACGAAGAAGTATAACCATTACCATTTTCGCGCATTGCTACACCATCAAAGAATATACCTCCAAGTGCAGTAGATGTTTCTTTTGGAGTATTCATACGAACAAAAGTAGTTACTTTTGTTTTATCCTCACTCACAACATCAAATGCAAATAGACGTTCATCATCTTCATTTACAGAATAAGAGACTGAAATAGAAGCATCTTCATCAAAAACTTTAGCAGACACATGAGGGAACTCACCACGAGCAGTCTCTACAGGATAATCAGTCAATGCAGGCATAAACCCTTCAATTGGACGATAATCGTATGAGAGAGACTCAAGTGTAGCATCACTACTTAAAGCTCCTTTATAAAGAATACGATAGATATTTTTGACAGAAGCATCTGCACTCTTAACTTTCAACAAAATACTATCAGGAGTAATAACATGAGTAATAACATCTGAAGATAATACTTTTTCATAATAAAGCGATTGCAAAGGCTCAACGTCTGCATTATGTGTATAATTATAATTATCAGACACGAATCCATCTAATTGGTATCCATTTAAATCAATAGTTGAAAGTTGTGCTGTTGATGCTACTATAGGATGTCGGAAGTTAATTGTGTAAATTCCTTTTGATGTACCATTTTGTGCTGTAACATTCAATTTAGCGACATTATTATCAACTACAACATCAACCAATTGACCTTCAGATGTCTTTTCGAAATAGATATAAGGAACAATTGCATCAACTGTCATATCTACATTGTAAGTGGTTGTTGCAGCATCAAATGTAAGAGTATAACCATCTAATGAAACATCAGCCAATGTAGTTACATCATCTTTAGATTCAACAAGATTGATTGTATATACTTGCTCGTCGCCATTTTCGGCTTTAACAGTAATCAAGAATTGTGAGTTACCATTAAATTTATAAGAGATTGTTTGATTGTAATTAGCACCAACCACTTCTACGTTTGGCATTGTACGAGTCAAATTTGCAATCACGTAAGTATATTCATACTTATCAGAAGCAAAACCATCTAACACTACACCATTAACTTTAATAGTCTTCAACTGTTTAACACCTGAAGCTGGACGAACGAACTTAATTTGATAATTTTGTATTGTTCCATCTTCTGCCATAACAGCAATAGTAGCAATACGCTCACCATTAACTTCATCACCCCAAACAATACGATGTTGTTGGTCTTGAACTTGACCTACTACTGTAATCGATGGCAACGCCATATTCTCAGCGCCAAGAGCATATTCATACTCAAATACATTTGCATCAAATCCACTCAATGGTGCGCCAGCTACATTAATTTCTGACAATAAGTTGTTGTACCAGAAACGTGGATTGCGTACATAAAGTTTAGATTCTGGCTCGTCGGTAAATGCACCCTCTTTAACTGATTTAGCATTTTCGCTACCAGCAGAGTTCAATGTCAAATTGATTTGAGAGAAATACTCTATCGATGTATTAATATCTTGCGATGCTACATGCCATTGATTTGCTCCATCAAATGATCCTTTATACAAATATTCTTCTGCATCATTAATTTTCAACAACATACGCCAGTTACTAATACCTGTTGCAGATACTGGTTGATAATCTACCAAAACTTTATTTGGTGTGTTATAGAATGGAATACCTCCAGAAACATCAGAAGTAGAACCATTAGCCGTTTTCAATGTCATTGACATTGTACCAATTGTCATCATACCTGGTATTGAACCATAAGGTGTACGGTCATAAATAGTATTC
The DNA here is from genome assembly GCA_045658305.1 of Candidatus Aphodosoma sp. GTDB lineage: Bacteria > Bacteroidota > Bacteroidia > Bacteroidales > Paludibacteraceae > Aphodosoma. The sequence continues at coordinate 22,234 of JAZOUT010000034.1, forward strand.
AAAAGAACAGCATCTCCTGCTTGAATAACCTCATTACCTGTCTTATATTGTCCTGTAATAATGAAACCTACACTTTCTGCTGCATCAGCAGGCACCATCCATCCTATAGGTTTACGTGCACTATTATATTTCGCAGTTTCCCATTGAGAGAAGTCTGCATTAGGAATTATCATTGCAGGATAGTAGAAATGCACCCAATAAATATATTCTTCTTCGTCATATTTAACAACAACTTTTGCTTTATTTTGATCTACTAACTCTTCCAAAATCTCAGCCCCATTAGTTGCAACTGCTTCAACCATTGATGGCACAGCATTAACATTCATAATATATGTCATCTCACGAGAATCAAAATTAGGAACATCCACACCATCAATTTTAATTGATGTTACGATTGCAGGTTGTTGCAATACCTTATATTTCAAATTATAAACAGTTTGATGCTCTACTCCATCGTTAGCAAACACTACGATACGAGTACCACCAAGAATACCTTTTGAAGTAATAAATGTACTTTGCTCAGGGAAATTTTTAGCTACTGAAATTTCAGGCAATTCAGTTGTTCCGTATGGCAATTCTACTTCATAATCATATACGCCTGATGTCAATACTACTGGTATAGAGCCCACACTAATCAATTGCAACTCATTCACTTTACCACTACCCGCTACATTATAGTTAATCGTATAAGTACTTACCGAACCATCTTCTGCAGTTACTTTGATAGTAGATGGTTGATAAAGATTACCTGCATGATACTCTACTATTTGTTCAGAAAGGAGTTTGCCATTATCTTCACCTAAATCCCATGTCAAAACAGGAGCAACTTTTGTACCGTATGGCAAATTGATAGTATAATTGAATGTATTTGCATCAAATGCAGGTACATCTTGAGTGTTGTTATTAAGATTGTAGTAAATAGCACTCAAAGTAGCTACAGAAGATTTGCGAGTTGTGAAATTCACTGTATATGTTTGTTGCGAAACGCCATCTTCGGCAGTTACTACAATTGTAGTTGCACCATTCACACCACCGTATGTCATCTCGATTGTTTGATTTGGCAACATAGCAACTGGATTCAACACAGACTCTACTGTTGTACGCCATGGAAGTTCCACAGTATAAACATATTTATCATATTTGAAACCATTAATAGTAACAAACTCATGATTTTCTGCATCCCAAATTTGCAAATCAGCAAGTTGAGCAATGTTTGTTTTAGCAAAATTGTAACGAATTACATACTTACGTTGAGAACCATCTTCAGCCACAACAAGCACTTCTGCACCATTCACGCCAGCATCGGCAAGAGCAACCATTTGTTTAGTCTCTTCGGCAACATAAGTGATAATAGGAGCTGCAACACCCTCAATCCAATCCACATATACAGTATCGTTTGTAGAAAAATCAACATCAGTAAATTCTTTTACATAATCCAATGTCCTTTGCGTCAAAACTATTTTTTGCAAATTAGTATTAGAAGATTGCTCGAAAGCAAAGTTAATAGTGTAAGTAGTTGTATTAGTTGCATCTTCTGACACTACAATAAGTTTGGCTTCACCCTCGAGGGCAGGAGCAATAAGTGTTACATTTTGATTATCATCACCTTTTGTGTATGTAATTGTAGGAAGAGATGTTGTTTCGTCCGACAAAACATAAGTATAATCAAATTTATTTGCCTCAAAAATAGAAACTCCACCCACCTTTATATCTGCCAAAGTTGCAGCAGATGATTTAACACGTTTAAAAGTAACATTATAGGTTGTAGCTGTACCATTTTCGGCTCTTACAATGAGTTTTGTATCGCCAGTAATAGCATTAGTTTCGACTATTACAGACTGTTTTTCATCACCTTGCACGTAAGTAACAGTAGGGATAGTGCCATCAGTGATTTGCAAATTGTAATTTACCGAATCAGGATTCCAACCTGCGATTTGCTCACCATCAACTAAAAGAGTTGCAAGTTTAGAATTAGAAGATTGAGGATAGTTTACATTGATTGTATAAATATTTTTACTACCAGACTCAGGAGTAACTTCGATACGCACAGTACCTGTAACACGTGGGACTGCAATGGAAATATTCTGACCAACTTCCTTATCTACAGTGATTTCAGGGCACTCGGTTACAGCCGATGTCAATATGTAATCATAGTTTAATTTTTCTTTCTCAAAATCAGCCAAAGCTACACCTCCCACGTAAATCATCTTCAAGAAAGCATTTTCAGATTTCTCGACACTAAATGCGATTGTATATATACGAGTTGTACCATCTTCAGCTTTTACGAGAATTTGAGTCACACCATTGATACCACCACGTGTAACTGACACATTTTGAGCATCATCGCCTTTAGTATAAGAAATTTCAGGTAATGCAGTAGTACCAGCAGGCAAGACAAATGTGTAATCAATTGAATCGGAACTAAACTCAGGAATAGAAATACCACCTACTTTAATGTCAGCAAGATTTACATTATTGTTAGTTTCGACTTTAAAGATGAGAGAATAAACCGTAACATCACCAGTTTGAGCTTTAACAGTAATTTTAGTTTCGCCATTCACACCGCCTTCTGCAAGACGAATAGTTTGAGAAGCATCGCCTGGGGTCCAAGTGATTTCAGGCAATTTAGTTGTACCACGAGAAAGTGTTACACTATAAGTAGTAACGTCAGAAGCAAAACCGTCAATCAACTGACCATCAAGCATAATAGCATTAAGTTTAGAATTTGAAGACTTAACAACTACAAACTCAATAGTATATGTTGTAACTGCGCCACTTTGAGCTTTAACCAAAATACGAGTTGTACCAGTCAAACCACCTTCGGTAAGAGTTATAGTTTGATAATCATCACCTTTTACATAAGTGATTTTAGGGGCAACTGTAGTACCTTGAGGCAATTCTACTTTATAGGCAGTTTTCGCAGGATCAAAACCCTCGATAGAAACGCCATCAAGTTGAATATCATTCAAAGTAGAGATGGTAGATTGAGCAATAACGAATTTTATACGATAGATTGTTTGTGCACCAGATTGAGATTTAACGGTAATTTTAATCTCCGAATTTTCGGTTACTACAGAAACTTGTTGATATTCATCGCCTTTTTCATAAGCTACAGCAGGCAATGTAGTTGTACCAATAGGTAGATTAATAGTATAAGTTGTTAATTCAGAATTAAATCCTTCAATCAACTTACCATCGAGAGTGATAGCAGACAACTTGCTATTGGTTGACTCTGTAACAACAAATTTAATTTTATAAGTACGTGTATTTGTTGTTCCATTAGGAGTAACTTTGATTTCGATACCGCCATCAACCCCTTTGTTATCCACAACAATATTATGATATTCAGGATATGCAGTAGTATATTCTAATGTAGGAGTTGTAGTAGTACCCAAAGGAAGTTCGATGGTATAATTGTTTTTAGTTGGGTTAAAGCCAGAGATTGTTTTACCATCTAAACGAATATCAGTCAAAGTATTGTCAGTCAAAACTCCCACAGTGAATGTGATAGAATATTCAGTTTTGGTAGTACCATCAGGAGCGGTGGTTGTAATTTTCACTGTACCAGGGAATGTTGATGGCACTGAAACATCAGCTTTTTGACCTTCCTCTGCAAAAACTGCTTCAACTATAGGATAAGTTGTTGTACCAAAAGGTAATTCTACATTATAAGATTTAATGAGCGAATTGAAACCTGCAATAGAAAGACCATCAATCAAGATATCGCCAAGATTAGCATTTGACGACATTGCTGCAGCGAACGTGATGTTATAAGTAGACACAGATGAGCCATCTTCGGCTTTCACTGTAATAGATGTAACTTCGCCAATAGCTCCCTTATTGATAGTGTATTCAGAAGGGTCGAGATAACGACCACTACGTTTCAATGTAATTTCGCCTACCGAAGTAGCCGTTTTTCCCATAGAACATGTATAATCGAATTGTCCTGATTTACAAGACAATTTTTTACGACCATCCACATAAATTTCATCAATACCAGAAGAATAAATCAAGCGAATATCATCAGCCCAAATGGCAGCATTTAACTCTACTGTATTAGCACGCTTATTTGGATAGTTAGCAGCAGAGATTATCACATTACATTTTTCAGGCTTGTCATTTATCAAATACTTAATAGGTATTTTAATCTCTGTCCACTCCGTAAAAGTCTCTTTACTACGCCACATAGCTTCAGCTACTTGAGTAGCCTGAACTGATACACCACATTCATTAGCATCGGCTTGGATACGAATATCAGATTCCTCGTCATAGTGAGTCGTAGAAGAGCATCCACCATTTTTATTTTTATAACTTGTACCAGTTGACGTACCTTTCCAAGTATAGAATACGATGTGAGCATTTTCGTTACCACTTGATGTACGTTTAATCCATACCGCCACAGTGTCAGGTCGATAAGTAAATTCAATACCTCCATCAGTTCCCGCAGTTGCTGAACCCGTATTTAATCCATCAATAAAACTCCAAGGTTTACCTAATGTAAACCATGCTGGACTTGTTTCTGTAATACCAGCCGCGCCCACTTCTGTATTTATCGCTTTAGCACAATAGGTACCACTATGCGGATTACCATCAGGGAATACCATATTAGCTCCCGCTGTAATACCAATCACTGTTTTCTTAATATTCGAAGTATTCCAATTGACTGGACGTTGACCATCTTCGAAATTATTCAACGCATCATGTTCCCAATTCTCGAAACTTGAATTAGGTAATTGTTGAGAATAGAGAATTGAAAATTGAGAATTGAGGGTTAGCAAAAATAACAATCCTGCTACAAATAAAAATCTTCTTTTCATATTCATTTTTAATGCAAATTTATACAAGACAAAAAAAACTACCTTTTTATTATCAGCATGTTATGAAAAAATAATAAAAAGACAAAACCAAATACAAAGTTACAAAAAATATAGGCTCATTAGACACCATACATATGTTAAAACGCGCTGAATGGTTGTTTTTTGACACTGAACGGCAGACGTAGAAAACGTGAATTAGATGTAATCATATTGCAACAAGGATATTTTTACTAAAAAAAGCCACCTAACCTCGGTTCTTCGTCAATTTAATTGAAAATTCTTATGTAAAGCATAAAAAAGATATAACTATTGCATACTAAAGTCCACGAAAAGGGCTAATTATGCATAACCGAATGCGACTGAGCATAGCGAAGGAACTTGCAGAATAGAATACCATCTTTATCCCCTCGTCCTCAAAAGGCACGAATAAAAATAACATTCAAATAAATAACTAACAAACAGCCATTGACATACATTTATATGCTACACTCACATTAAACAATCTTTCAACTAAATTGACAAAGAACCCTAACCTCTCCCTATCTACAACATATTATAAATATACTATAAATATATGATAAATATACTATAAATATAGTATAAATATACTATAACCAAATATATAACCATACCATCTGAAATAAAATTAAATAATTATAGAGCATTCAGAGCACATTTTCAAACAAAAACACAGAAAAAAAAATTAAAAACAACAATATTTATAAATGAAATACCAAAAAAAAATCGTACCTTTGCAAACTATATTATCAAATACTAAACTTTATGAAAATGAACTTTTTAAACCTAAAAAATCTACTTATTGCCACTTTGCTTACTACAGCAAACATGACTTATGCACAATCAGCTACATTAAAACCTATGTGGGAAAGAGATGGTGCAGCTATTACATCTATCTCTGAAAATGGAGAATGGGCTTGTGGCTCAGCATTCAACAACAATGACGGTGCTGGCTTCCAAAGCAATGCTTCAAAATGGAATCTACAAACAGGAGAACGCATATATCTCGTTTCGGAAGAAGATATGAATAACACTCAGTCTGACGCATTTATGATTACAAACGATGGTTCGCTCGTCGTAGGACAATACCTTTTACAACCAGCCTACCACTTCAATGGCGAATGGCATGTACTTGAATTGACTAAAGGTTATACCGCAGGCGAAGCTCGCGATGTCACCATCGTAAATGGTGACACTATCATTGTAGGACGCATATTTGACGATGTTGAATATCAAAAAGTGCAAGGTGTAACTTGGATAAACGGCGTACTCAATAAATTAACAGATATCGTTCCCCGTGAATATCAATATGATGAAAACAAAAAAATGAAATTCCAAATAACAAATATATCAGAAGATGGACGAGTAATGCTCGGCGCATACGATCCATTCGCTTGGCCTACTCGCAAACCTTTCATCATCAAAGATAGCATATTTACACTTCTCGATATTAGTGCCATAAATGGTCTCGAAGAATACGAGACAAATAAAGACTTCTTCAAAGAAGAAAAACTTAGCCACAATGGAAATTTTGTTGCATTATCATTCTTTGGACATAACATCCACCGCCCAGTAATTTACAATACAACAGACAGCTCCTTTACACTCATCAAAGAAGCTCCAGAAGAAACAGGCGCAAAAGCTATCGATGATTTAGGTAATGCATATTATGCCGGTCCTATGACCTCAGGTGTTGATCGCAAATCTTTTGTATCAATCAATGGAGTAGCAACTCAAATTGACAACATATTAATTGATAAATTTGGCCTCACACAAGAACACATCAATGCCACATGCCAAGACCCAGACCTTACAGGAAGTATCCGTTTCATATATGACGTATCAGCTGATGGAAAAACTATAATTGGTTCAGCAGGATATGGCACTGGAGAATATAACTGGGTATTAAAACTTCAATGCCCTTTGACTGATACTCCTATTGCAGTTGAAAATGTGACATATAACAGCAATATTGCATATTATGCTAATGGACATATAAATATTGTAGGCTCTGTCGACCACATCGAAATATACAACACTAACGGACAATTAGTAAATAAACAAGATGTTACATCCGGAAACAATGTAATACCAACTAATTTAAGACAAGGCGTGTACATTGTGAAAATCTACAACAACAAACTAATATCAACTAATAAAATCATAATCAAATGAAAAAAATTTTAGTAATCCTATTATGCATTGCTCAATGTACTTTAAGCATAAATGCATTTGCACAAAAACGAGTTGAGCTTGACAAAATCAGCGATATTCGCACACAAGAAGACGGCACATACATAACTTACACAGGTGAAGCCATAACAACATTCTATGGCTTAGGTGGTATTCTCATACAAGATTCAACTGGAGCTATATACATAAAAAGTTACGATATGTCAAAATCTTGTACCGACCCCGCTGATGCAGGATATCCTAATTTGAAAATTACAAATATTTCGGGTATCTTCCACAAAGCAACTAACATGGAAATGACACAAATAGAAGTTGAATATGACGAAGATGCTTATGATATTGAAGTAATTGAAAAAAACGTAGATTTTACAATTACAAATGTAACACTTGAAGAATTAATAGCAAACCCTATGGCATACGAATGCAAAGCAATTCGTTTGTCAAACGTTAACCCTGTAGTTACCCCATATACTAAATACTTCAAACTTGGAGATAAAGAATTATCTATTTCAACAGGTCAAATGGGTGAAGCTATGACTATTCCTGCCGAAGGTACATTTGTGGGATACTATGGCAACAATGGTAATCAAGGATTTATCATTCCTGAAAATAAATATATTACTGCTACAGCCTACAACTCAATATATGAATTGAAAGGAGCTAACGCAACAGAAAACACTCTTGGCATTTTAAATCCTGTACTTGTAAACCGCGTAGTAAACAATGATAATGGAACAACTACACTATACATTCAAGAAGACTATAGCTATTTTGGCACATATGGCACTACTGTTATTGTAGAAAACCTTACAACTAATATTAAAGAGGGCGATTCAATTGTAGGTGTTCGCGGATACGTTACTCGATTTAGAACAGAAGGAGATAAAGTGTATGGCTCTAAAATTGAACAAAAAGGAGATTTAGGAACAAACATAAAAGTTATAAAAAGTAACAATACATTGAACGTTCAAGCCATCCAAGAGCTTGAATATTTGAAAGGCGAAAGCGCATTGAATTATGAAGCAACCCTCTGCTCTACTCCAACAGGCACAATACTCAAACACGGAAACAAATATTTCCTAAGAGTTACACAAAATAAAAAAAATGACTCAATCTACATCGAAGGAACAGATTTAACTTCACTCGTTGGCACAAAACATGCTATCGTAGGTATAGTTGATGCTGGTACAATCAATCCTGGATATATCACATTGGTATTACGCACAATAAATGACATACTTCTCAATAACTACCAATTCAACTCAATCGCAGAAATGCGAGCAGCAGGCCGTCCACTTGCAACTAATGTTACTTACGAGCTTGTAAGCCCAGCATTAGTAACATACAAACGAGAATACAACATTGATGCCGTTAAATTAGTAGGTGTACATATACAGGATGCAACAGGCGGTTATTATATCAAAAAACAAGTAAATGCAAAAGAGACATTCAATATTAACGTTGGAGACTCAGTTACAAACATCAAAGGAGTTTTTGTTAACACAGCAGGAACAGGTTATATGCTTGATTTCTCTGATATTGACAATACACAAGAAGATACATACAAAATTATTTCAAGTGGAAACCCTGTAGATACAGATCCAATAAATGTAACTATGGCAGAATTGGCTGCAAATCCACATAAATACTCAAGCAGAATAATTCGCCTTGAAAATGTATTACAAGGAGATACTACTTACGAAGCTTGGTGGTCAGATGGTCAATTGACTACAGAATATTACCTATATCAAAAAGGTTCGCCAGAACGTATGTTCTATTCTATTTGGGAGTACCCACTTTATATAAAAAATAACATTGTTGGAGTATTTGATGATGCTTGCGACTCGGAAGGTTTCTCTATCATTCCACTCAGCGCAGCTCACATCACAAATGCAGGAAACGATGACGAGACTAATACAGAAATTATAAGAAATGAAAATATTTCTATTACATATAACAATGGTACTATTCTCTTATCAGAAGACATCGATGCTATTGAAATTTACAGCATAAATGGTACGTTAGTAATGCAACAAGAAGGACATATAAATTCTGTTGCTATAAACTTGAACAAAGGTATCTATATTATTCGAGCAATAAATAATGGAGAAATCACAACTTGCAAAATTGCAATAAAATAAATTAACAGATACGAGATATAAGACTAATACACTTTATATCTCGTGTCTTTTTTACTTAAACTATGAAAAAAATATCACTAACTCTATTCACTATGTATTGCGCATTATGCGCTGTGTATTCGCAATTTACAGGTAAATTCGTAAATATGACTTCTAAAACTGATGCTGCAGAAGTTTATGCACTATCAGAAAATGGGAAATGGGCATGTGGAGCACACTTTGCAAGTGGAGATATGAATCAAGCATTCTATGTTTGGGGTTCTATATGGAACACAGAAACAGGTGAACGTATCTACTTAGAAGAAGACCCAAGCATTCCTTGCGCTATATATTGGGTGAATAATGACGGTACATTTGCCGCAGGAGCTCATTATAACCAGCCTGCATACTACACCAATGGAGAATGGCACACATTAAAAATGCCACGTGGATATAGTAATGCAGTTGGCGAAGTTTCAGCTGTAGGATTTAACGAACAAGGCGATACTATTATGATTGGCTGGGCTTATACAGCAGCTACTCGCGGAACTATTATTCGCTGGATAAATGGTGAATTGGATAATGAATTTGAATATCGCAATACTGTTCGCGAATGGGAAAGCAAAGCCGAAATGGAACTTACACGTGGGTTATCAAAAGATGCAAAAGTATATCTTATTTCGCTTGATCATTGTCTTCTTCCAGTAAATTATGGAGGTAATTTGCCTACTACCTATATAATGACAGAAGACACTACTATCATACTTGAAAATAAACTCGAAGGGTATGATCGTGTTTCTTTTGTCAGTGGAGCCGAACTTAGCCGAAATGGCAAATGGGTTGTGGGATCATTCTACGCAATAGGTTTAACCCCAGAAGATGGAGAGGGGGGCTTATCATTCTTATACGATGTTGAAAATGATAGAATGCAACTACTTGAAGGTCGTGGACAAGGCATGGCTGCCACAACAGTTGACGACTATGGTCGTGTGCTATATTGTCGAGGTACAGCTGGTACTCCTCTTCGCAAACCTTACGTTCTTAGAGAAGATAGATTTATTCCACTTGAAGAAATATTAGTGAAATATGAAGGTATTAATGCAGAAGAAATTGAGGCTGTAATGACAGATGAAATTGAAGAAGCAGGAGAAGATGATCTCGGAACGCTATATGACGTATCTGCCGATGGACGCACAATACTTGGTTGTGGCGGGCCTGCAAAAAAATACAATTGGGTGGCTCATCTATCTCATAGTGTGCATGATATCGATATGGATGTAAATTATACTCCTATATCTTACGACAATCTTGCTGCTTTTTATACACAAGGTAGTATAATTATGTCAGGAATGGTTGACAATATTAAAGTGTATGACATCAATGGGCAACTTGTTATACAACAAGAGGTAAATTCAGCTTTCTTACCTTGCAATCTTACAACTGGTATATATATTGTAAAACTATACAATCAAACGACAAATAGTTGTAGCACAAGCAAAATAGTTGTTAAGTAAAAGAGAAATTCAACTAAAAAAAATACTATTTCAACTAAAAAAATGCAAATTCTTTGTGGTTTGCATTTTTTTTTGTAATTTTGTAGTCGCAATTTTACATTGCAGTATTATTTTTTAATAAAGTATTAACATCTTAAAAATCAATAATTAAAATGAAAAAAATCTCAATGACATTATGCGCAATCATATGCGCAATTTGTGCTATTTCGGCACAAAACCAACCAACAGGCGTATTTATGAATCTACGCGCTGAAGATATGGCACAACCTAATGCTATATCAGAAAATGGCAAATGGGCTGTAGGTTCTGCTTTTTGGACAGGCCAAGAAAATCAAGCAGGAACAATCAATGCATCAAAATGGAATCTTGAAACAGGCGAACGCATTTTCTTAGTTGAAAAAGAAAGCTTGAGCGATGCTCTTTGTATTAATAATGAAGGTACAGTTGTAGGTGGTTCTTTCCTCGGTCAAGCTGCTTATTGGCTCGAAAGCGATGGTGAATGGCACGTATTACCAATGCCACGTGGTTATGACAAAGGAAGCGGTGATGTTACTGCTATGGCTTTTGTTGACAGCGATACCATCATGGTAGGTTATGTTATGGCAAGCCAAATGGATGGTAAAATCGTACGTTGGATAAATGGCAAAATTGATAACACATTTAAATATCGTGACTATACTCGTTATGCTGAGTTAAGAAATGATACTATCAAAGGCGAAATGCAAAAATTACGTGGTATGTCAACAGACGGAAAACGCTATCTTATCTCACTTGACCATAATCTTCTTCCTATGGCTGGCACTACTAACCTTCCAACTACTTTTGTTCAAGTTGAAGATAAATCAGTTGTTATTGACCGTGCATTTGACATCTACGATGCTGTATCGTTTGTAGAAGAGGCTGCCATGTCACACAATGGTGAATTCGTTTGTGGTCGTATCTATGCCGTACCAATGGATGGTGTTGATGCTACAGAAAGTGCTTCTATTGCTTTCACATACGATGTAGATAATGATGTATTTACTCACTATGGCAACATCGCTCAAACAGGTCGCTATGCTGGTGCATCTTGCATTGACAATGAAGGTCATGTATATTTCAAAAGTGTAAATGGCGCAGATCCTCTCGGCAAACCATATATCTTCAAAAATGGTGAATACATTGAACTTGAAAGATGTCTTTTAGCTTATGAAGGCATTACAGCGGCACAAATTGACGCTATCGCAGAAGAGGTTGAAGGTTCAGATGCAGACGACCTCGGTATCGTTTGGGCTGTATCGGCTGATGGCAAAACTCTTATCGGTGCAGGTGATGCATTAAAAGGTAATATTTGGTGTGCTAAATTGAGCTGCTCTCCTTACGATGTTGACCCTGTAGTTGCTGTTGAAAATGTAACTTATGACAATCTTGCTGCGTATTATGCTAATGGCACTATCACAATCAAAGGCAATGCAGAAATGATTGAAGTATATAGCATCACTGGTGCAAAAGTTATGAGCCAAGTGGTTGAAAACAGCTCTATCAAAGCTGACCTTCGCAATGGTATCTATGTAGTAAAAGTTTACAATGGTAACAATGTTGCTACAAGCAAAATTATTGTGAAATAATTTTATAGACAAAAGATATAAACACGAGGTGTTAGAATGGTCTAACATCTCGTGTTTTTTTGTACACACTCTTCCTATAATCCTCTACTATGCTTATAAATATAAATTACTTTTGCAGAAGATATTCTCAAGTTGAAGGATGCTTGCATATAAGATTATAGTATGTTTATAGTATGTTTATAGTATATTTATAGTATGTTTATAGTATGTTTATAGTATGTTGTAATATAGAATAGGGTTCTTCAACTATTTAATTGAAAATTTGCCTTTTATTATTCCCCCCCCCTCCGCCCGTTGGGCTCGTCCCCCTGTATTAGGGGGACAATATTGTGCGATAGCTGTATTTTAATGTGTTTTGTATGATTAATGAAGTTGGTGAAATAAAGGGTTTTCTACTAAGTTAAAGAAGAACATAGGATATAATAATGATTGTTATTAAGTTAGTTGAAAATTATAGTATATAATTCTCTTTGAAGAGATAGTGATATATAATAAAACACCGCCCAATTTGATGATTGGACGGTGTTATTTTAGAGATTACTTTGATTAGTCTTCGCTTTGTGTAGCTTCGTATTCTTTGAGAAGTTTGTCTTGAACATCACCTGGACAAAGTTCGTAAGAAGCAAATTTCATTGAGAATGAAGCACGACCACCTGAAAGTGAGCTCAATGCAGTTGAGTAGTTAGAAAGCTCTTTCAAAGGTACTTTAGCCATAAGTTTTTCGAAACCTTTCACTGATTCCATACCCATAATGATAGCGCGACGACCTTGGAGGTCAGACATTACATCACCCATACGTTCAGATGGAACCAATACCTCTACATCGTAAACAGGTTCGAGAATTTTAGGATTAGCTTCTTTGAAGGCTTGAGCAAATGCGTTACGACCTGCAAGACGGAAAGAGATTTCATTAGAGTCAACTGGGTGCATTTTACCATCGTAAACGATAACGCGTACGTCGCGAGCGTATGAGCCAGTAAGAGGGCCTTGTTCCATACGGTCCATGAGACCTTTCATGATAGCTGGCATGAAACGAGCATCGATAGCACCACCAACGATAGAGTTAACCATCACGAGTTTGCCACCCCAATCGAGTTCAACTTCTTGAACGTCGCGAGATTGAATACGATATTCTTGACCGTTGAACTTATAGATTTCTTTAACTGGTTCGCCTTCTACGTAAGGTTCAACAATGAGGTGTACTTCACCGAATTGACCTGCACCACCCGATTGTTTTTTGTGACGATAGTCGCTACGAGAAGCGCGAGTGATAGTTTCACGATAAGGGATGCGTGGTTCGAGATATTGGATTTGGAGTTTATCGTTGTTTTCGATACGCCATTTGAGAGTACGGAGGTGGAATTCGCCTTGACCAGAAACGATAGTTTGACGAAGTTCTTTACTTTGTTCGATAACCCAAGTTGGATCTTCTTCGTGCATACGAGTGAGGATTTCGTTGAGTTTTTCTTCTTCACCATCAGTTACAGGTTTGATAGCGCGACGATATTTTGGTTCTGGATATTGGATACCAGGGAAGTCGTATTCACAACCTTTAGCATTGAGAGTATTACCAGTGCGAGTATCTTTAAGTTTAACAGTAGCACCGATATCACCAGCTACGAGTTGGTCAACTTCGATACGGTTTTGACCAGCAACGCAGAAGAGTTGAGATATACGTTCTTTACCACCGTTGCGAGAGATATTAGTAAGGTCATCACCTTTTTTGAGTGTACCGCTCATAACTTTGAAGTAAACAACTTCACCGATATGTGGTTCAACAGAAGTTTTGAATACGAAGATAGAAGTTTCAGCGTCTTTGTTAGGAGCAACTTCTTCGAGGTTTTTAGTTACAGGTTTTGGCATATCGTCAACGAAAGGAACGACATTACCGAGGAATTCCATCAAACGGCGAACGCCCATGTCTTTGCCAGAACAGCAGCAGAATACAGGGAAAATGTCGCGACCGATGAGACCTTTGCGGATACCTGAACGCATTTCGTCTTCAGTGAGCGAACCTTGTTCGAAGTATTTGTCCATAAGAGTTTCATCATTTTCGGCAGCAGCCTCAACAAGAGCATTGTGGAGTTCTTTTGCTTTTTCGAGCTCTTCAGCAGGTATATCAAGGATTTCAGGAGCACCACCTTCTGGTTTCCATCTGTAAAGTTTCATAAGGAGGACGTCAACAACAGCGTTGAAACCAACACCACAGTTAACAGGATATTGAACTAATACAACTTTGTTGCCAAAGCTCTCGCGAAGTTGTTCAACAGTTTGGTCGAAATTAGATTTGTCAGTATCTAATTGGTTTGCGAGGAAAATAACAGGTTTTTTAGTTTGCTCAGTGTAGCGGAAGTGGTTTTGAGTACCTACTTCAACACCATATTGAGTATTAACAAGGATAAGGGCTTGGTCAGTAACACCAAGAGAAGTAATTGCACCACCTACGAAGTCATCAGAACCAGGACAGTCAATGATATTAAGTTTTTTGCCTAACCATTCAGCGTGAATCACAGTAGGGAATACAGAATAGCCATATTCCATTTCAACAGGGAAATAGTCAGATACAGTGTTTTTAGCTTCTACAGTACCGCGACGTTTTATAACTCCACACTCATAAAGCATAGCTTCCACGAGTGTGGTTTTTCCAGAGCCAGAACTACCCAAAAGAGAGATGTTCTTAATTTCGTTAGATTGATAAACTTTCATAATATTTTAGATTTTTGTAGGGACACAGCAAGCTATGTCCGCTGGTTAATTATTATTTGTGTTTTGCGACTGCAATTTAGTAATATTTTAGTTATCTGACAAATTATTTTTTATGTTTTACAATAGTTTTTTGACAATTTGTAAGATATATGTATTTTCTACAATAAGTTCACTCAACTATATAATTTACAATATCTTAAGAATTAAGAATTAAGAATTGAGAATTGAGAATTAAATATTTAATTAGAGTTTTTCTTGTTTTTTTGTTTTTTATTTACAGTTTGCGGTTTGCGGTTTTGCGATTTTGTAGTTTTGAAACTGCAAAACTGCAAACTGCAAATGGGAATATTGAAGCCTTTTGGGGTAAAAAATAATCAAAAAGTACACACTGTAAGTGTGTGTCAGTTTATGACGGTTTCGTTGCTTGCAGTTTGCTTGAAGGTATGGTTGACTATCTTGAAAATAATACACACTAAGAATGTGTATTTTTGTAATGATTACAAAAAATACCACTAACTATATATAAGAAAGGCTACCCCATTTCACAATGAGGTAGCTAAAAATATATACTTAAATAAAGAAAAGAAATTTATTTTACAATTACTTTAGTTGCTTTATTATCGACATAGACAACATATATGCCTCTTACAGGTACTGCGATAGTCGCCTTGCCTGCATAGATATGTCCATCGCCAATGTATGCTCCTGTGACAGTGAATACTCTAACTATAGAGTTGTCAGTTGTACTAGTAATTACAATGTTTTTATTTTCTGTTGTCACAACAAAATTGTTTTCTACCTTATCAATAGATACTAATATTGGTTTTACTACGACACGGCAAGTTGCTGTAAGGTTAGAACCATCGGTTGTTGCCACTGTGATTGTTGCTTCTCCTACGCCTATTGCTACTACTTTACCATCTACTACGGTTGCAATAGTAGAATCGGAAGTTGACCATGCGATTGCAGGGTTAGTAGTGTTTGTAGGTAATACAGTTGCAGTAAGAGTAAATCCTTCGCCAATATGAGCTTCTTTTTCTACAATATCAAGAGCGATAGATGTAGCGAGAATTGGTTTTACTACGACACGGCAAGTTGCTGTAAGGTTAGAGCCATCGGTTGTTGCCACTGTGATTGTTGCTTCTCCTACGCCTATTGCTACTACTTTACCATCTACTACGGTTGCAATAGTAGAATCAGAAGTTGACCATGCGATTGCAGGGTTAGTAGTGTTTGCAGGTAATACAGTTGCAGTAAGAGTAAATTCTTCGCCAATATGAACTTCTTTTTCTGTAATATCAAGAGCGATAGATGTAGCGAGAATTGGTTTTACTACGACACGGCAAGTTGCTGTAAGGTTAGAGCCATCGGTTGTTGCCACTGTGATTGTTGCATCTCCTACGCCTATTGCTAATACTTTACCATCTACTACAGTTGCAATAGTAGAATCGGAAGTTGACCATGCGATTGCAGGGTTAGTAGTGTTTGCAGGTAATACAGTTGCAGTAAGAGTAAATCCTTCGCCAATATGAGCTTCTTTTTCTGTAATATCAAGAGCGATAGATGTAGCGAGGACTGGTTTTACTACGACACGGCAAGTTGCTGTAAGGTTAGAACCATCGATTGTTGCCACTGTGATTGTTGCTTCACCTACGCCTATTGCTACTACTTTACCATCTACTACGGTTGCTACGCTGTCGTTAGATGTTGCCCATACGATTGCTGGGTTAGTAGTGTTAGCTGGCAATACTGTTGCTACGAGAGTGAATTCTTCGCCAAGGAGAACCTCTTTTTCAGTAGCATCAAGAGCGATAGAATCAGCCAAAACAATTGCTTTTTCTACTACAACAGGAATAGTGGCAGTGAATGTTTTTTCGCCGTAAGATGCAGTGTTGTGTTTAATCACTTGAGTCAACTCGATAGTAGCGTTGCCAGAAACATAGTTAGAAACAGTTATAACAAGAGTATCGTTCACGATTTCGGCAGCAAAAAGATTGTTTTCACTTACATTAAGAGTGTTGACAAAACTACATTTTGTATTTTTACTATTATCGAATATTGAAGAGATGGCTTTACGAACTACAACGGTAGAATCAGCTATAGACTTGATATTGATTTCACGCTCAGAGATTACAGGTTTATAGATGCGAGACTTAACGGTGAATGTAGCTGTAGTTTTGACAGAAGCACCATATTTGTCGATACATTCGAAAGTGAAAGCAAAATCAGTGTTGGCATCAAGATCGCCTGAGTATAGTCCTTTTGGAGTGAGTTTGCCAGAAGCGTCATAGGTAATCTCCATCCAATCGACATCTTCGCGAATGTACATATAGATATTATCGATACCAGTGCCTCCGTTATCGTTGAAATAGTTTTTCAATTGGGCAGCCGAACAATTGGTAACTTTTGTGGCACGTTCGTACATACTTGAATTGTAAGTATAGGCTTTCTTGACTGTAGGGGCTTCGTTTTCGTCAGTTGCAGCCATAAGAGTCATAGCTGATGGTATGGCTACGATTGTTTGTTTTGGCTGCGTGAGGTCGTCAGACTCATAAACATAAAGACCTTGACTATAAGCGATGTAGTAACGTTGATATTCAACCGACTCTTTCACGAATATTTCGCCCACAGCGAGAAGTGGTATTTGGTCACCCACAGAGAGTATAGATTCAGAGCCGAACGAGCCAGTTGTGATATTGTAAGTAATAAAGCCAACTCCACGAGAGAGAATAATGTTGTCGCCAGCGATAGCTGATGTGCTATGAGGTAATTGTATGTTACCTTCGATTGTAGCAGTATGGAGAGTGCTGGTATTGTTAGCAGTATTGAATTCTACAATAGAGGCAGGAGAAGCTAAATATTCGCCTGTCGCGATATATAATTTATCGTTGTAGAGATACATACCAGATGCATTGGCACCAACAGCAAGTTCAATATTAGAGGCAGTGAGAGTCCATGTAGTGAGGTTTAGAACATTCATTTGGGCAGCATCCTCATCAGCAGCAAGGATATATAGAGCATCGCCTTTAAGTGTAATTTGCTTGATAGAACCATTGATTGTGATAGATTTGAACGCCTCGAGGTCGGTGCGATAGAATACTTTGAGAGAAGAACCATCACCAACGAGAAGTTTGTCTTTATATACAGCAAGAGCATGTCGGTCGGTAGATGAGAGAGTGGCCGTTGCAATAGTCTTGCCCCATTCTACGTCGTAACGAATAAGAGATGCACCTTGTGCAACGTAAGCATAAGCACCATCGGCGAGGATGTTGTCGGTAGGGAAAGGATTGTCGGTAGAGACAAGAGCCATTTCATCGACATAGACCTTAGAGGTATAGGTTTCGGCATCGATACCCTCGAGACGAGTATTGGTTAATGAAGCGAAGGTTTCGCTGTCGAAAGTGTTGCTCATCAAGAGTTTTTTGCGAGTAGCAAGGTTGTAAGGACCATAAGTAATAGGCACTTCGAGGTCGTATTTTTTGCCGAAGAAGGTAACTTTGCATTTGAGTATATCGGTTGCATATTCGCCTTGAGTAAACTCATAGAAAAGATGGTTGTTGTAGAGCGAAACCTTGACATTGCCTTTAGTAGCAACTACCTCGTCCATATAAACAGTAGCATTGATGCTTGTAGAGAATAGATTGGAGTTGAGCAATTCGCCAGTAGGTTGGTTAGTTGCGATTTGTATAGGATTGATAACGATTTCAGGCACATCAAGCACTGTGATTTCTATTTGGTCGCTCAAATCTGGGTTGATGTTAGAAACAGCTGTTAGAGTGGTTACTCCTGGTTTCAAAGCAATGAAATTGCCTTGGTCGATAGTACCAACCTCTGGATTAGAGTTGAGCCAAGTATAAGTGTCGTAGATGAAGCGATTGGCTGTTGACTCGTTGATAACATCAGAGCCAGCATCTTCGCTTTCTACATTAATATAGGCACGCTCACCTACTACGCACGACAATTTGTCGCTTGTAGGGCCTGTGTTGCCTTCGAGAGAGATAACAACAGATTTGAAATTAGATACCGACACTTCAAACGACTCTTGTGGGATACTATCCATAGCCGAAAAGTGTACCCACACGGTACCATAGTCGTGGGCAGTGAGCAGACCAGTGTTGTCAATAGTAGCAATAGCAGAGGCACCTTCGGTGAGTTTGCCCTCTTTGTCGGTAGTAATCCACCAACGTGGAGTGGCATCTTTCACAGGACGACCATTTTTGAAAAGAATACCATCGTATTTACAAGTATGGCCTTTAGGTACTTGGAGTTGAGTGATACCAACATAGTTATAGTAATAGTCACGAGGCACATAGTCAGGGTCAGGGAGCGTTATAGCGCAATTCAATGCCTCGGTAGACCATTCGCCAAGCCAACCAGCAACGACTTGACCAGCAGTATATACTTTAACGAAATCAATCTTTTCGAGATCGACATGATTGCCGTTTTTATCAACAGCCCAACTGATGTCCATACCATCGCCAGCAGTTTCGCCTAAAGCGGGACGACCGTAAGGGTTTTGAGCAATGCGCGAGTCGTCTTTTACGAAACCTTTGTTGTCGCAATAGCCGAAACCAGAATAGTTGTAGAATTGGATATAGGTAGGAGCACGCATATCGATACAACCACGAATGTAGTTCAAGCCAGTGAATGTGATAGAGTCGCGTGATATGCTTGGATTATACCAACGATATTCAGGGTTAGGATTATCTTGATTGTAGAAATAGTCGGGATAGAAAGTGTGATTGTGGAAATTGTTAGTTACTACACAACCATGTTCGTAATGAGTTTCGCCATTTTCTTCCCACTTGAGAGTCCAAGGCACAGAATAGCGATCATTGTAATTAGGATTGTAATAGGTAATTTCGACATTGTGTTTAGTAGTAGAGAGCCAATAGTCACTACCTGCGAGTTCGTACCATTCGCCATCGTTAGGAATACCATCGCCATTTTTATCTTCCATTACTTGTACAGCACCAGGTTCGGTCCACACACCCTTTTCATTTGCCACAAACGAGTTGCCTTCGATAGTAAAATCGACGCCATAAGGGTTTTGAGGGTTGTTATAGATAGGTTGGTCGAAACCATACACCACGTATCCACCCAATGCACCGAGGCTAAGGCCACTACCATTATTTGGATTGTCCCACGCACTTTCGACACGGAATTGACCAGCAGCAGGTTGATATTCCACGATTTTGGTACTATAACAATTTTTAGTTATATAAGTAGTGAAGATATTCGACGACGACTCACTTGCGTCGGACAAAGTAATGGTATATTTAATAACCTCAGAAACAATGTGATTTTGAGAACCAGTTTGAGTGTACTTAATCACTTTGTAGCCATTTCCGCCATCGACTAGTTCGGCAGTACCATATTTAAGTTCCGAAGCATTATCGATAGTCAATGTAGAGGCAGTTTTTTCGGAATCTTTATAGAATTTTGCAGACGCAATAGGGTCGAGAATTACGCTTGCAGAATCGGGATGTAAGTAGGTTTTTGTGCCAGATGTGGTTACGCCATATACTTTCACAGGGAATGTGTTGGTAATAGTTTCACCACGATAAGTGATAGATACGGTGAATGTAGTTTCGCCTTTAGATTGGCCAACACGTTTGAGTTGCATACGTGTTTGGTTCATATGATTGCCAATAGTAGTCAGTTGGATTATAGATTCATCGCCTGAAGAGGCAGAAATCGTAATAGTGTCGATTTTAGAAATATCTGTTTTGGTAGATATTGCATCGGGATAGGTAAATAGATCATAAAAATAGACAAATAAATTCTTGTCTGCATTAGAACCGACTTCGGCATAAGAGTAGGTTTTAGGGACGAACTGATCGCCAGCCTTCGCTGTGAATGATGTTACCAACAACAAAAACAGCATTAGAAAAAATGATTTTTTCATATTTTTGACTTTTAGCAGTAAGTAACGAATAGTAAAACTCGCCTTACATTGATTAATATTTTTAGTAGAGAGTAGTGAGAAAGTTATTATGCGCATTACTTAGTTCCGGATGGATCTCTCTATTCGCTACTAAATTACATGTTTAAAGAATTATTTTGAATGATTGATTTGATATTCGAATGATATAAAGTGAGCCACGAGTAAGATCGGAGATGATGTCGCCATTATTAATGATAGCACATTTAATAAGCACACCTTGAGCATTATAGATTTCGATAGGTTGAGCATCAGAGATGCCAGTAATCATGACATTGCCTCTGACGGTGATAACATTTATTTTGTTGATGGTTTCGTCTTCGGTAGAGGTAATTATATCAGATTTAACAGATACTTTGATGGTTTTAGTTGTAACTTTACCGTTAGAATTGAACGCAAGTTCGACAGAGGTTGTGCCTTTTTTGAGTGGAGTGAGGAGCAAGTTGCCCATCACGATTTCGGCTTTCACGATTGACTCGTCGGCTACTTTGTTTATACTTTTGATAATAGAGGCATTGTTGGAATCGACATCTTTTACCTTATCGGCAAGCGTAATTTCTATAGGATTCTCATCAGCGATTGCTACATCGGAGAGATGCTCTACCACTGGAGCTTCGTTGTCAGGAAAAATGAACATAGCAGGATACCAATAACGCTTGATAGGGGTTTGGTATTGTTGCATTTCGCCTTTGTTGTTGATGATAGCATAGACCCAGTCTTGAGTGGCAATATTCTCGCCTATATAGAGAGCAGCATAGATATTGCCGTCTTTAGGATTACACTGGATTGCACCACCATAGAAATATAAGCCATCGGTTTCACTATTATAAATCTCTTCGCACTCGTTTTTATCAATATCATAACGGTAGAAATTGCAATTGCGGAACCAGTTGATTTGACCTGCACTTGGGTCGGTATATACGAAATAAAGCGCGTTTTCGGTATTGCTTGCAGTAAGAGTGCCAGCAGTCCAAGCATACCACGATTGAGGCACACCTCCTACTTCTAAATCGACATAGCGAGTTTCGAGGTTGTATTGGTCGATGCACATAAGTTGAGAGCCATTCCATGCGTTACCATTCCAGCCGTATGGGTATTGGAGATTAGACTCGTAACCCTCTTTTTGATAGTTGACACCTACCCAAATGTTGCCGTCTTTGCTTTGAGCCATAGTAGAGAAACAGCCTTCGATGATATCTACTACTTCGTCAGTTTCGGGGTCGATGACCATTACGCCCAAATCTTGTTTGATAGCAAATACATAATCTTGAGTACGAAGCATCATACCGATTTGATTTTTGTAGAGAGGTCCAAGACCGTCGGCATTGCTGATTTCGTCGCCAGTGATAAGGTTGTTGCCTGTGCCGTCGATGATAGCTTCAGAGTCCCAAGTGAAGACTTTTCCTTTAGCATCCCACTTGAAAACATAGATACCATTTGATGTACCGACATAGAACTTTTCGTTGTTAACAAAGCAAACTCCACGACCATCGGCATCAGATTTATCATTTTCGTTGACAGAAATAAGGGGGTGGATTTCGTCGCCAATAGGTTTGAGAGTTTTTTTATTCAAAATGGTGATGCGACCAGATTGCACATCGGCAGGTTCGCCCGGGTCGCGGTCTTGTTTGGATGTGATAACGATGTAGTCGCCATAGAGTTGACCATATTGAGCAGTACAACCGAGTGAATACTCGTAATTGTTTGCCATCTGCATGATGAGATAGTCGATGGTGCTGGCAGTAGGATTCCAAAAATTGAGTGTGCTGTTGTTGTGCCCGTACCAGTCTTCGTTGAGAACATAAGCGCCATTGGTGTAGTCTTGCGCTTTGATGTTAGTGCATAATACGGAAGTGATTATGCAGAATAATAAGGTAAATTTTTTCATATTACTGTATAGAGATTAGTGTATAGTTAAGGATTTGGGATTGTAGAGAGTTCGATATGGAGGTCTTCGGCACGACAGAGTTCGGTGGATGTTTCGCCAAGCCACCCACAAGACTGATTGACACCTGTAAAGACTCGGATGAAATCGGCTCCATCGAGATGCACCGAGTTGCCATCCTTATCAACAGCCCAATCGATATTGAAGCAACTTTTGTCCTCGACCTCGTTGGGATGATTGTCAGCATAACCCCAATCGTAAGCATATAGGACATAGTAACTGCCTGTGCCACTTTCGTCAATCGCATTATGAGCGAGGCGTGTGCCAGAGAAAGTAATTTCGTCAACATCAATCCACTGAGGGAAATACTCTTGGCGGTGGTAGGAATTCTTCTCGACGTAGCCCGTAGTGCCATCGTTGGCACGCCAAGCGATATAAGAAGTGTCGGTGATAGGAGTTTGAGGGATTGGAGTGGCTACGTGGTCGGCAGGGGTGCGATAGTAAGTGATAGTGTAGTTGTGAGCCGTTTCGGGCTTATGATATTCGCTACCAGCAAGTTCGTACCATTCGTCATCAGGCAAGCCATTGCCATTGCGGTCGAGGGCAACCATCACGATGCCCGGCTCGGAACTACCACCCGACTCAGGAGCATTGGGATTAGGATTGGCTTCGGCATAGAAAGAGTTGCCAAGTATCTTGAAGTCCATTTCGCCCGGGACATTGGCTACGGTGTGGTCGAAACCAAAGGTGACATAGCCACCATAACCGCCAAGAGAGATGAGTACGTCGTTTTTATCGCCTATGCACTCTAAAACCTTATCGCACATAGACTCTTCGGTGTCGCCCTCTTTGTATTCGGGCAATAGGTTGACAAACTGACCAGGCGCAGGACGATATTCGTAGACCTTGGTGATGTAGCGACTATAGGCTACTTGCTCTTGCCACACTACGACTTTTACGTTGTGTTCGACAGGAGCGGTATTATCAATGATGTTTAGTCGAATATAATAGGTGCCTACCTTGCTTGCTACAAAGAATAGGTCGCGTTCGGTGGAAATGACGGAATCGTTACCGAGTGAATCTTCCATGGTCCAGAGATAAGATTCGCCTGTAAATTCAGGATGCAAATGCAGAAGGCGCATTCGCTCGATAGCATATTCTTCGTTGATGCCAAGGCTGACCATTTCGATTTTTGGGGCACAAGAGACAAAAAAGAGTACAGATAACAGAGTACAGAGTACAGGTGATAGATTAGAGATAACAGAGTACAGAGTACAGATGATAGCGGTTTTGTAATTCATAAATTCGGTTATGTTTCGTTTATCCTTCGTATATCCTTCGTATATCCTTCGTGTTTGATTATTTCAAGGTAGGCTATTTCTTAAATAAGAACACCATGTGGGCGGGGATGTCGCCTGCGCGGACTGACCATTTCTTTTTGCCTTCTCGACTGTAGCAGTGTAATGCCCCACTCGATACGTAGTTTTTGGCGTCGGTGACGTAGATGTCGCCATTGGCTGGGTTGACGTTGATGCCGTAGGGGATTTCGATGTCGTCCTCAGTGCCGTCGGTGATGAAGTGGTCGGTGATTAGTTCGCGTGTGCGGACGTTGATGATTCCGTAGGTAATGTTATTGCGCTCCTCTTGGTTGTTCCACTCTACACTATAGAAATAGAGCGAATCGCCCTGTATGCACATTTCGGAACAAGGGATGTCGAGCGTGTCGGTAACAACCATTTTGTGCGAGAACTTGTTCTCTTTCTCCAAAACAAACATTTTGGAACGGACTGAGCCATAGTTGCCACGCGAAGTAACCCAGAGTTTACCATATTTGTCAGCCTCGATACGATGGAGATTGATACCTACGGGGATTTTTTCGACTTGTGTCATACCATACATTTCAACAACCGAGACGGTATAGTCGTATTTAGGCACACGATAACCACCCGAATTAGCTACGTAGATGTATTCGCCTACGATTTCTAACTCATCGGGTTGATAGCCTACGGTGCATTTGCCCGTAATCATAAGTGATGCAGTATCGACCCGATAGACTGCGCCCAATTGTGCATCAGGGTCGATAGCTACGGGTCCTACATACGCTGACACATAAGCGTTGCCTTTAGCGAATTTGATATAACGACAGTTGGGGATATCGATTTGTCCGATGCGGATAAGAGAGTGGGCATCCATCACTTCGACCTTGTGAGAGCAGTTAATCACAGCATAGATTTTATTGCCATAGATTTGTATGTCGTTGCCCACATCGCCCAACTCCTTGATGACCGTAGGATTGCGCTCGGCGTACATATTGCGCACATAGTAGGCATTTTTGAAATCAACAAAGTCAATAGAAGCCTTGTTGCTACCCATGTTACCTTCGTTGAGGATGTACATCCCAATAGGGTCAACATCAGGGTCGATGTCGAATGGGAGTATTTCGTATTCGGTAGGCACAACAAGCTCGTCTTGGCGACAAGAAGCTATGCTATAAAGAATAGCAACAATCAATATATAAAATAATACTTTTTTCATACGTTAAATTTCTACTACAAGTCCGAAACGATAGTTGCGTTTAGGCATAGGATAATTGAGGATGACATCATAGTCTTGTGACAAGAGATTGTTTACTTCAATGGTAGCTTTCATGACTACTTTTTTGATTTTGAAAGAC
This sequence comes from Candidatus Aphodosoma sp., assembly GCA_045658305.1. Lineage (GTDB taxonomy): Bacteria > Bacteroidota > Bacteroidia > Bacteroidales > Paludibacteraceae > Aphodosoma. The sequence goes on from JAZOUT010000034.1 coordinate 47,712, forward strand.
TTCATAAGCGAAACATCACTTGTGTACCACGGTTGAGTGTAGTTGTAGCGAATGTTCTCTTGTTGATTGTAACGCTCACCAGTATAGATAAAACTGTAGTTTAAATGCCAGCCTCGCCAATCCAACATCACCACTGCGGAACCACTATGCCAAGGGATGTAAGGGATTTGATGTCCATAATAGTTGTCGGCTGGATTAGTTACATCGATGGCTTCTTGATAAGTGTATTGTAGTTTAGTAGTCAAATCAATGTCGTAAGGCAAGCCGAAAGTCATGCCCAACTGAGCATCGACACCCATAATCTTCACACGACCGAGGTTGAGCATAGTCCAACGGAATTGTTGCCCTTTTGGGTAGGCTATAATCTTATCTTTTACATTATTATAATAGGCATCAGCACCTATTTTGAAGTATTTAAACCAGCTCTTTTCTCGAACTAAATCGTAGAGAATACCAACGTTGTATTGTATTGCAGTTTCAGGTTTTAGGTAGGCATTGCCCATGTCGGTGTAGTAGAGGTCGTTGAATGTAGGCATACGATAACTATGTTTATAGAACGCACGCAAGACAAGATTAGGACGGAAAGGTTTGTATGAAATAAAAACAGCAGGTGTGATTTTTACCTTGTCGGGCACCGAGTCGCGACCTCGATCCTCCTCATCAACATAGGTCATCAAGCCCGAAGCTTGCATTTTGAGACAATCAGCTAAAGAATAGGCAGTTGCTACCGACAACCAATGAGTGAAACGCTCCACTTCCATATATTCAGACAAACCATTCCATTGGAAGTCATACGAAAGTGACACATCCCAATTCTTTAGAATTTCGTATTTATTAGCCAACGAAATATACATTTCACGTTGTTTATAAATGTTATCTACATGTATCAACTTATCGTCGTTGTTGACATAACGAGTGTAATCGTAGGCATATTTAGTATTGAAACGAGTTTGCAATTTAGGTAAGAATTCGTATTCAAAAGTGCCTTGAATAAAGGAGTTTTTATCCCAAATACGCTCGCCGCGACGCCAAACGTTATTAACAATTGCACCCGGAATACCACGCTCAGAATTGTAGTGATAGAGATAGACTTTCCAGAGCCCTTTAGGCAAATAACCATGTACACCACCCTCTAAACGCACAGCATCGATGTCGCCATTTTCACGAATAGCAGTAGTATCGTAAGCTAATTCGCCTGATGGTGTTACACGACGATAGCGAAATTTATATTTACCAGAAGCATTTACCCATTCGGCATTGAAACTGGCACTGACCGTCTCACACAATTTATATTCGAATGTAATAGAAGGATTTAATAAATCGAACGAGCCTGCACGAAGACCAGCACGGAGGTGACATTGTTCGCCCTCTTTGAATTTAGGAAAACGAGTGGTGAGATATATCGATCCAGCCGAACCAAATTCGCGAGCCGATTGGAAAATATCACTCTTCTGACCATTGTAAAGCGACACAGCTTCAATGTTTTCGAGAGAATATTTGCCCAAATCTACTTGCCCATTTTGGGCATTACCCAACTCAATACCATTATAATATACACCCATGTGGTTAGTACCCATCGAACGAATATTTACGGTTTTAATACCACCAACGCCACCATAGTCTTTGAGTTGAACACCAGAGAAATAGCGCAGTGCATCTGCTACGCTATGAGAACGAAGCATCTCTAATTCAACACCTTTCATAGTTTGAGCAGGAATAACCTCTTTAAATGATTGTGCCACAACTTCCACTTCTGGGAGGTGTTGAATGCTATCGAAATACGACTGCCAATAAAGAGAGTCTGATTTACTGTCAGTTTGAGCCAATAGTAATTGCATAAAAAATAGGGCAACTACGAATAAAAAGATTTTTTTTATAAGCATCCAAATAAAATTTATAAAGTGATTTTTTTATATGTGAATAAAAAAAGTCGTATCCTGCAACTTTTTACAGCGCAGGATACGACAAAATTTATCAAAAACACAATATAAATTTAAGAGTGCAGATAACAGATAACAGAGTACAAATAGCCCCTAATTACTCATGCATCATTGAACTTTTTTAAAATCAGAAAATCTGCAAGTGTGCTTTGATTTGCCCGTTATCCTGCGGGTATAATCGATTTAGAAAGCAAAGGCAGGTCTTCTGACTTATCCCGTTTATTGCGCCTTCCCAGTGTTAACCAGTGGCAGAGAGTGCAATAAACCTAAAAAAATAGGAATTACAGCAACAGGTATTGTTTCGGATTTACACCGAATTCCCTTTTAATCCAAAAATGGCGCAACCATTTCGGGAACCATTTGCGACTGCAAAGATAATAATTTTTTTTTATTCCGACAAGGAAAAATAAAAAAAATCCGCTAAAAAGCGGATTTTTTTATTGAGAAAAAGAGAATATTATTTTCTTTTAACTGTAATGACTCCAACTATTGATAATAGGATATACCACAATATTATCAGAGGGAGGGATTGGCGGAAGAGGCAAACTGCCAAAAGAATGACACCAATAATAAATATGAAGCGAATGCGATTATCAGCCCAACGGAAATTGTGGAATTTGAGGGAGAACATTGGCAATTCGCACACCAAGAGATAAGAAAACAATAGTACTGCAGCCAAAATCCACCATGGAGAGATTGCTTCTAACAAAGATTGATAGCCATACGCCATGCCGAGCCAGAAGATGGCATTGGCTGGTGTTGCAAGTCCGATGAAAGAAGAAGTTTGGCGTTCGTCGATATTGAATTTACCGAGACGATAGGTTGAAAAAAGCGTGATAAGGAATCCCAAATATGGCAAATAGGTCCACACCAAAGCAAGCGGAGCAAGCAATCGGAAAGCAATCATACCAGGCACAAGGCCGAATGTGATGACATCGGCAAGCGAGTCGAGCTCTTTGCCAAGTGGCGACGATACGTGAAGTAAGCGCGCTACTGCCCCATCCATAAAATCGAGTAATGCGCCAATGAGGACAAAGAGCAGAGCCATGTCGAAACGAGAGTTATAGGCGAATATGCAAGCAATGATGCCTGAAAACTGATTTAGAATGGTTATTGTATTGGGGATATGCTTTTTACAATTCATAATTCACATTTATTTTTTAATAAGAAGACAGAAGAACATAAAAACATAAATTAGTTTTTTCATAAACATAAATTATGCTTTTCTGTTCTTCTGTCTTTTAAATTATTTATTTACAAGCGCAACGAGGTTTGAGTTGTTTGAAGAAGTCGTTGCCTTTGTTGTCAACGAGGATGAATGCTGGGAAGTCGACTACTTCGATTTTCCAGATTGCTTCCATTCCGAGTTCTGGATATTCAACGCATTCGATGCTCTTGATGTTGTTTTGAGCAAGGATAGCAGCAGGACCACCGATTGAACCGAGATAGAAACCACCATGTTTTTGACAAGCGTCGGTAACTTGTTGAGAACGGTTGCCTTTAGCCAACATAATCATGCTACCACCGTGAGATTGGAAGAGGTCGACGTAAGAGTCCATACGACCTGCAGTAGTAGGGCCCATAGAACCACAAGGGAGACCAGCTGGAGTTTTGGCAGGACCAGCGTAGTAGATAGGGTGATTTTTGAGGTATTCAGGCATTGGTTCGCCAGCATCGAGACGTTCTTTGATTTTAGCGTGAGCGATGTCGCGACCTACGATGATAGTACCGTTGAGAGAGAGACGAGTAGATACAGGGTATTTGTCGAGCTCTTTGAGAACTTCGCTCATAGGTTGGTTGAGGTCGATACGAACAGCGTCGCCTTCGCCAGCATTGCGGAGGTGTTCAGGAATGTGGCGTGCTGGTTGGTCGTCGAGTTTTTCGATCCAGATACCGTCTTTGTTGATTTTACATTTGATGTTACGGTCAGCCGAGCAGCTAACACCCATACCAACAGGGCAAGAAGCGCCGTGGCGAGGCATACGCACGATGCGGATGTCGTGAGCGAGATATTTACCACCAAATTGAGCGCCAAGACCGATGCGGTTAGCTTCTTCGAGGACTTGTTTTTCGAGTTCTACATCGCGGAAAGCACGGCCGAATTCGTTACCAGTAGTAGGGAGTTCGTCGTAGTAGTGAGTAGAAGCGAGTTTGACAGTGAGAAGGTTTTTCTCAGCCGATGTGCCACCGATACAGAAAGCAATGTGGTAAGGAGGACAAGCAGCAGTGCCGAGAGTTTTGATTTTTTCGATCAAGAAAGGCACCAAAGTAGATGGGTTGAGGAGCGCTTTAGTTTCTTGATAGAGATATGTTTTGTTGGCAGAACCGCCACCTTTAGTAACGCAAAGGAAGTGATATTCCATGCCTTCGTGAGCGTGGATGTCGATTTGAGCAGGGAGGTTGCATTTAGTATTCACCTCGTCGTACATGTTGAGAGGAGCGTTTTGAGAGTAACGAAGGTTTTCTTGAGTGTAAGTATTGTAAACACCAAGAGAGAGAGCCTCTTCGTCGCAGCAGCCAGTCCACACTTGTTGACCTTTTTCGCCGTGGATGATAGCAGTACCAGTGTCTTGACACAAAGGGAGTTGACCTTTAGCAGCCACCTCAGCATTGCGAAGGAAAGTGAGAGCTACGTATTTGTCGTTCTCGCTTGCTTCAGGGTCGTTAAGGATTTTAGCCACTTGCTTGTTGTGGTCTTCACGAAGAAGGAAAGATACATCACGGAAGGCAGCTTGTGCCATAGCAGTAAGACCTTCTTTTTCGACTTTGAGGATTGGTTTACCCTCGAATTCGCTTACAGACACATAGTCTTTAGTAAGCAAATAGTACTCAGTTTTGTCCTCTCCGAGTTCGATGAGAGGTTGATAACGAAATTCAGCCATTTTTTTATTTAGTTATTAGTTAGTAGTT
>JAZOUT010000035.1:0-4296 GCA_045658305.1 Candidatus Aphodosoma sp.
GTATCAGAGTGGTTATTTGACGATTAAGAGCGTAGAGCGTCAAGTGGATGGCGAAAATCTGTATTGGTTGGATTTTCCGAATATAGAGGTGAAGCGTGGCTTCGTAACGATGTTGGGTAATAGTTATTTTGCCGTTAAGGAGGATTTTGGAGGTGTGGTGCGTGATATGTTTTATAGTCTGCGGGATTATGATATGCCTAAGCTTCAAAGAGTACTGAATACTTATTTGTCGTCCATTGATTATGTGATGCGAAAGGATAAGGAATATCATTTTCAATATACGTTGTATTTGTTGTTCAGCTTGATTAGTACGTATACTGTTCGTGTAGAGCAGCATAATAGTCAAGGTCGAGCAGATTTGATTGTAGAAACGAAGCAGCATGTGTATATCTTTGAATTTAAGTTGGGAGGCACAGCTCATGAGGCATTGCAACAGATAGCGGATAGGGGATATGCTGTGCCGTATGGATTGGACCCTCGTCCGATACACAAGATTGGCGTATCGTTTGGTAAAGAGAGCGGTATCATTGACCAATGGGAGGAAGAGTAGCAGTCGTAGTGTTTTATCACCCAATTGGGTGGCAGTGATACAAATCAATCCATTGAACCATTTAACCGACCATGTGCAAAAAACAGCCTTATATTGCAAAAACTACGGAAAAGACTGCGGAAAAGATATCGTGTATTGTCAAAACGAATCCACAGATGACGTATGAAAATTTGCTGAAACATGAGGTGTGGTATGATGAGAATATTCATTTGGAGATTAGGTGATTATAAAGAGGAAGTCTTCTTTAGTACTTCGGTGGCCGCAAAGAAGGATGTTGATAGATGATAGAATGGAGGGGGTGAGGGAATGAGAAATAGTTGTGATTGGTGTTCTAAATATCTGTAGGTTCAACGGCATACTTGCCTTGTGGTCTAGTAAAATTCAAGAGATGACAACGTGAAAACGGAAAAATAGAAAAATAAGTTATAACTCATATTAGTAATATTGCGCATATGATTAACAGTGAACATGTAATTGTTGAGCCATTTAATCCATCTCAGATTGATGTGGATATATCAGTTGTAAATCTTGGATATTTATTAGATAAATTACAATATGGAGAGATTAATTTACAACCTGAGTTTCAACGGGCTAGTGATTTGTGGAATACAACTCAAAAAAGCAGATTGATCGAGTCTGTTTTGTTGGGTCTCCCATTACCATCTTTTTATTTTAATGAATATATTGACGAAAGTGAAAAAATTAAGAAATTACAAGTCATTGATGGATTGCAGCGCTTATGTGCATTGAGGGATTTTGTAATAGAGAAAAAATTACGTTTGACGGATTTGCAATTTTTACAACAAGATTATGAGGGTAAGTATTATGATAATTTGACACGTGCTGATTTAATGAATATAAGAAGCTTAAAAATAACTATCAATACTCTTCGTAAAGATACACCATCGAAAGTTAAATATTTAATTTTTCAGCGTGTTAATACTGCTGGACTTCCTTTAACTTCACCTGAAATGCGTTATGCTCTTAATCAAGGTGTGGCAATAAAGATGCTAACTAAAATGATGGATTTAAGATCATTTAAACAAGCAACGAGTTTCTATTTTGAAAAGAAACGTCGGATGGAAGATTTTGATTATGTCAATCGCTTTGTCGCTTTTTATAGAAATGTATTTGGCTATACAGGGGAGATGGAGAAATTTTTGAGTGATGAATTAGATGCAATAAATAAGAATATGATAGATGAGGATATGTGCCAATTGGTAGATGTTTTTGATAAAACAATGAAAACATGTTACTTGATATGGGGGAGTGATAGTTTTAGAAAAAGAACGGATTTGAATCATCGGCGTAAGCCTCTATCAAAGGCTGTGTTTGAAGCATTGAGTGTAAATATAGCATTATTAACTGATCTTAAACGTCAATTGTTGATTAAGAATAAAACAATTGTTACAAAAGAGATGATGCTATTATTTAATAATCCAGATTTTAACAAATCAATTTCTGCTGGTTCGGATAAGAAAGGGATGGTGTTGAAACGTTTTGAGGATATCAAAAATTTATTAGACAATATATTAGATGTATGTTAAAACAATTAAGTATTAAAAACTTTAAATTTCATCGTGATTTGGATTTGATGATTAAACCTGTAACAGTAATGACAGGTATGAACGGAATGGGAAAATCTTCTGTTATTCAGTCGTTATTGTTGTTACGTCAATCTGGTCGTGATCTAAAAACTGGACTAAATTTAAAGGGTGATTTATGTGATGTGGGAACTTTTGGGGAAGTGTTTTGCCAAGATGCAAGGGGCAATAATATTGAATTTACTCTTGAGTTTGCTGATAAAGATAAATTGAATTTTAACTTTTCTACAGAAAATGAATTAGATACATTCATAAAAAAGGTACCAGAGCTGGAGGATATAATCCTTCCTGATGACGAGGCATTATTTAACGATAAGTTCCAATATATAAGTGCTTTTCGTTTTGGTCCACAGAAAAACTATAATCGAGATACTTCTATCGTAGTACAGCATCACCAAGTTTCTAAAGAAAAAGGACAATGTGAATATGCAGTGCATTATTTGTATGAGTATTCGAAGGAAACTATTTTGTCTCAATTGCGATATAAAGATACACAAGAAACTCAATTAGAGGATCAGATGGAGTATTGGATGAGTGCTATTGCTTCGAAAATACGTGTTAATGTAGATATACAAGGGACAGACCTTACGCTATCGTATGGCTATCGAGGAAAAACTAAAGAGTCAAGAGTATCTGCGGTAAATACAGGTTTTGGTATTACGTATGTACTACCAATATTAGTATCGTTATTGACTGCAAAGCCAGGGCATTTAATTATAATTGAAAACCCTGAGGCACATATTCATCCGAAGGGGCAATCTGTATTGATGCAATTAGTCGCGCAGGCTGTTGCATGTGGAATTCAAGTTATTATAGAAACACATTCTGATCATATTATTAATGGTTTGATGGTTGCAGTTCATAATAGAATACTTACATCGAAAGATGTCGCATTATATTATTTACAATCGGAAGATGAAAATCATGTTTCAGATATTTGCTCTATAACGGTTAAAGAAGATGGACGAATATCAGATGCTCCTCAAGGTTTCTTTGATCAAATAGATATTGATATGCAAACTATTGTCGGATTTTAGAATGAGTGAATTGTTGTATTTGATATTACCAGAGTCATCTTCTTGCTCTACCCCAACTATTTCGTTAGCAAAAAAAGATGTGTTAGATAGTAATTATGTTGGTTCTTTCATCACGGAAATAAAGAATATTATGTGGATATATGATATTGAAGATTTCTGTATACTGTATGATTCCAAAAATGTTAACGCTTTTTTGTCTTTTTTTGACATAGAAGAAAAAGGTGAGTTCTATAATACTAGGAATCGTTTGCGTCGTTTGTTTAGCAATAGTATATACAAACAATGTGCATTAGATATTTCTGAAGTAGATCGCATGACAATAACAGTGCTTGATGAAGAGCAAAGGGTCTGCAATATCTTTTATGATGTCATAAAAGAAAAATGTAAGGGTAGAGTTGTTGGAATACTGCATAAACAATCCTTCAAAGAACAAACAACTGATATTCAATTATGTTATCAGAATAAATCGGAAAAAATATCAGTACTACCATTATCTATCTCAATAATCAATAGTTGGTTTGCAGAGAATCGGACTCCAAAGCGTTTATATGAATGGAATCCCAAACATGGCGAAAAAGGGAAAGGCCAACATTCTCCACAGAAGGGACGTGGGGCGGTTTCTGTATTGCTCTCAGATCGTAACTTTCCTAAGGAACTAGTAGGGAAAGCGTATGGCCAAACAAAATATGCAAAATCAGATCCAAAAAACAATTTATATTTTTATGACTCCAAACATGGGGCTTATTTGCGCTTTGTTCCTGGAGGAGCACAACCACATACATATCATGCATTCCATATAGAATGTAAAGAATTACCAAATGAAATAAAAAGCAAATATATGATTATCAATCAAGAAATATTGTAGGCTAGAAATACTAAATAAATGGGAAAACATAAAAACACGACAAACTTTCGGGGGATATGCAGAGCGATAACTATGAAAAATAATATAGCCTAAAGGAAATATTGGTAGTAATGATGCACAATGGTGCAGCATAAGTGGGTAAAGTAAATGTCTGCAGCCAAGCAATGCTTGAGCAGCAGACAGATAGTTTAGCCACGATAGGTGGAGTGCAGCGACACTGGACTACCAATATAACAGCAT
>JAZOUT010000036.1:0-9713 GCA_045658305.1 Candidatus Aphodosoma sp.
GGGAAGGCATAATCCAATGGAAGAGAGTAATTGATTCTCTTTAGATAGGGCATTGCATCTACGTATGACAAAATTGAGTTCTGTGTTTCAGGATGTTTTAGAGAACCCGTATTATAGAGCATCAGTACGCCTCTATCCACAGGCGGTACTGATGTACGTAACTGATGCAGGCGAATGGTGGCACTCAAACTGATGCCTTGCACATTTAGGATATAGCGCATTTCGTCTAAAAGATGGAAATAGGTATTTTTAGTCGTTTCTGTCCAATCGCAATCTATTTGCACCTCATGCACTTTGTCACGAAAACCATGATAGCTACACATGTTCAATATACGTGTGCAGATTTTTTGCGCATAATCATTTGCTTCGTGGAAAGGTATTTGTTTTAGGGCATGTAGTGTGATGAAGACAGTAGGCACGCACTCATCTATTTGTTGCATTACCAATGACAGATTAGCACTATCGGGAAACTGGATAGTCGCTATGGGTTGTGGAGATAGTGTTTCCCATAAGTTACGCTTTGACATGTCTACATCGAATAGGCGCAGATATAGACGTTTGACGTTGTGTTTGGTGATAAACTGTTGCTCGGCATCACTCACATTGAAGGTGGTGCGCCAATAGTAGATACTATTGCAAGCATTACGTGGGTCATCACACTGCCCCTGCTCTTTACATCCAACAAAGAGCAACGAGAATAAGATAACAACGAGGAAACATGAAATAGGATACTTTCTATTCATAGTCGTTAATGGGTTTAGGTGTTAATAATAATTTGGACAAAGTTCTCGCGAACTTGAATTCGACTGCAAAATTACAACAAATTTTTGATATTACCAAATATATTTGCGTATTTTTTACACGAAAGTTTTAATTATTACAAAGTAATAATAATTTTTTGTTTTTTGGGCGGAAAGAGTTTGGTGGATGGTTGGTAGTTAGGCGACCACCATAGGACATCTCTAGGACTTCTATGGGCTTTCTGTGGCCTTTAGGTTGCTTGCAGGTTATGCCAGTAAATGTTTAATGGTAGCTACTAGTTGGCGTTTTGCGGCTGTGGGATTGAGGTAGTAATTGATATACTGCAGTCCTGCTACATATATCATGATGGGTGGAGCAAACTGTGTGTCGTCCATGCGCAATGGTACAATCGTTTTGCCATAATTGTTGGCAGTGGCAATCTCGTTCATCGTCCATGTGGACTGGTTGGAATTCGCAGAAGAGACAAACAGAAACACCTTGCAGTTGTATATCTGTTTGGCAATCTCTTGTGGGAATACTGTTCCGCCAGAAAGACCTTGTTTGTCAATCCAATAGCTGATGCCTGCATTATCTAGGGTGGTGAGCAGATCGGCTATTGGACTATGGGGATTGGGATTGCCGAAGATGTCGTAATAGTCCTTGGTGGAATAACTGATAAATACATCATAGCCATGTGCCGATGATAGTTGCACAGAGGGAGGTGGTGCAATAGCAGCACTTACACCTTTGACACGCTCCCAAATTACATTACCAAAGAGCAGTAGGGCTACAATGATGTCAATCACATTCCAAATTTCTCGTTCAAAAGTAATTTTGGCAATAGGTTGGAAGAGTAGCATGATCAATGCTGCCACAATGCATTTTATGGTCTCTCCTCGTTGATAGAAGTCGTATGCAAAATAACCAAAGACGATTGTGCTAATCAGTCGAATCAACACAAAGAACCCATAAGGCAATGGGAACAAGCATATCAGCAATGTGAATGCTAATACGATACTAACTATTTCTTTGGGGTTGAGTTTGGTCATTTCGCTGCAAAGGTACTGCTTTTTAGTGAATTATGCAAGAGATATACTTGTTTATTGATCTTACCACCAACTTCCACCCAACGCAGGCCAAATAAAGAAGAGGATGCCGCCGGTGAGGGGACCGATGGATTTTTGTGGTAAGCCGATGGCGTAGAAGATAAGTGCCAACACGATGCCGATGCCCACCATGGCTAGTATGCGGAGAGGTTTGGAGGTGATTTTCATACAAATGTTACTTTATCAGTTTCTTTGCACCTTTTAGGATGGTATTGCCGATTTTGCGTTCTAGACCTTGTTTGGTCATGGGTATGCCTGTTGCGCGAGCGATTTTTTGCTTGGCTTGCGAGATACCTATCGCACGCTTCCAAGAGAATGTGAGACCGGGGATTTTCATTTGGGGCTTATAATTTAATGTATTCTTCAATATGCGCTTCAACACGTTTCTTTTGCTCTTGTTCCCACTTATCTAAAGCGGCTTTAGCAACTCGCAAGCGAGTATCTGATATTTCATGAGATAGTGCATCAATATACTCTTTTTGTGCCTTCTTTTGGATTTCAGTTTTTGCACGCTCTGCTTGAAGTTTGAGTTCTCCTTTAGTTGCAACTTGGAGTTCTGCTTGTTGTTGTTCCTGTTGTTGCTCCATTGCAACGAGCTTAGCATAGAGGGAATCTTTCTTGGATTCAAAACGAATAGGGGCATAGCACAAAAACAACATGATAGAAAATACTATAAACACGGCTACTATGTCAAACATCCCCATGCTATTCCAATGTATATTCAATTCGTAATTACAGAAAACAAGTGTTAATGTGGCCGCAAGCAAAGTTCCAATCAACCATTTAAAAAATCCATATGTTTCGCCCTTAATTGCATGATTCAAATTAGATAAGAGCCACTTGTATAGGAATAACACCATGAGTCCTAACACAAAACCATAGCCATTAGTTGGGAAATCTGTAACATACATAGTAATTCCTGATAGGATCACAATGAGTATTTCGTAACGAATAAACTGCGCACGCTCTACTGTGCACTTGTTCAACAAACTTAAATCAGCACCCCAATATAGGGTGTCAAATGTTTTCTTAAAACGAATCAGTCTCTCCTTCATATTTATGATTTTTTAGTGTTACTTTGAATGTATTGTGATGGGTTCGTTTTTATCTTGGCAAGTTCTTCTTTACGCCATTCATCAATAGCGGTCTCTAGAAGTTCTGCTTGGACAGCGGCGATTTTTGAAAGTATCTCTTGATTAGCCTTTATTTCTGCTGCAAGTTTGTCCTGATTTTTTGCGACTGCTATTTGAATTTGAGTATTAGCATCGTCATTAATGCGTGAGACATTAAGAATTGCTTGTGCTTTCTTGCGTTCCATCTCTTCATTAAGAAGTTCATCATATGGACCAGACGCAATCATCATTTTAAACATGGTAGGAGCTACTTCTATAATGATAAAAAGTAACATTATGAAAATTGAAACCAATTTTACAGCATGGTTCTCCTTCTTGACATTTGAGAAAGCCTCATATCGTACACAAAATCCCTTCTCTTCAACCCCTTTCGCTATATCATCATCAAAATTGCGAATTTTCTTGCGGGCTATTTCCATATCTTCCAAGATACGTTCTCTGTCTGTCTTGTGTAAATTATCCCAATTCTCTAATGATTCTTTACATTTTTTCTCATATTCTTCTTTTTCTTTATAAATTGGACCATGTCCTGACTGCCCACTGAGCGCAGTACCTTCTCCTTCTTTCTTTAAGTCCTCAGATGCCTTATCATAATTATCTGATAGAATTTTTCTTTCTGCCATTAGGGCTTGGTAACATGAATCTAATCTATCATATTCATCGCGATCAGCTTTCGCTATGCTTCTTGTTGTTGCAGTACGCAACGCATTATCTTTGACTATTTGTGATTCTATGCGGTCTTCGAAAATTTTCATCTCTAATGGTGTAGAGATGACTATACCAAGAAATATAGCTATCACTAATCGTGGAAAACCAGAAAGAAACTCGGACCAACTGATTGTATGCTTGCCATCAGAGTACATCGTGTTGACGATAAAACGGTCGAGATTGAAAATTAACAATCCCCAAAAGATACCAAATATAACAGCTAATTTAGTACTATCAAAGATTGTATAGAAAGCATAACCGCCAGATAATGCAGCCATAGCTGCTGTAAAGAAGATTGTACCGCCTATACCAAAATACTTAGAGTATTCTGTTGGGCATTGACGAAGGATATGGCGGTTTGCACCTGAACATATCCAAAAGAACTCATTGACGACATTGCTGCGTTTAATTTTAGAACCGATTTGTTGTCCTTCTTTTACATTGTGTTGATTATCTGTTTTCATTTCTATGTAGGAGTTTAGCGATTGATTTTTCTATTTTTTGCCACAGTGTGGGCGTTTTGAGTTTATATTGAAGATCAATAAATTGCGGTGTTTCTATGGCTTCAAGTTCTGTGTTATACAATGAAGCGCCTATTAGTTCTACTTCTTGCAATTGAGTGTCTAATGAGCTGACAGTAATGTTAGGCAGTTTCAAGTCCACATTCATAGTGATAGTTTGCTGAATATTAGGTGTAGGAACCAATAGTGCATTTATCCGTGGAACTGGCAACATTTTGATAGTGATAGAAGACTCTTTTGTACCGAACTCATCTGTTACAGCGAGTGTGTAGGTAGTGTCTTTATCCACGCCTTTCTTGATGATTTCAGTGCCATTGTCAGCTACTTTTTTACCATTTAGTTCTACTCTTTTAGCATGCTTGGTTGTCCAAGAGAGAGTGAATGGAATAGTTGGGAAAGCATATTCCTTGTCAGATTCAAACTTAAATTTCGCATCGGGATGCACCTCAACTGTAACAGAATCGCTGAAGGTGGTTTTACCATCAAGAGCCAATGCTTGGACAGTGAATGTAGTAGTATCTTTGATACTGCACTTGTAGGAATCATCATGTCCGCATTTCTTATCAATAGGCACACCATCTTGCAGCAATGTAATTTTTTCTGCATTTTGTACGCCCCAATTGATAGTAACGGACTCGTTACGACCTTTGTGAAGTTTGGTTTTGGAAGCAGTAACAGATACGGCTGGCGATGCGAATGACGAGACCTTTATACTCTTGGAAGTGCGTTTGTGTCCATTGATGACTGTCAAGGTGTAGGTCGTAGAGGAGTTGATGGTAAGTGTATTAGATATTTGCGTTGTTACATCTTTGCCATCAAGTAATATTTGTGTATAGTTTTCTACATCCCATGAGAGAACAATACTTTTTCCGTTAAGTGTCTTCTTACCACATGAAGCAGAGAACTTGTTAATGACGGGATCTTTGGTTAGGCGCTCAAGGAGGACATCAAATGGTTCGAGGTCGGAGAGAGAGGTTTTGGAGAGGTATATCTCAAGAATTTGCAAATACACCACGAACTCTTGTCCTAAAGCCAAAATATCTTTATATATGTCGGAGTACTTGATGTTAGAGAAGTCATCAGCACTAAAGAGCATGCGTTCAGAATCCTTCACTTGGTATTTATCTACGAGTGCTGGATTATGGGCTATTGCTAAAATGCTTAAGTAAATTATCAACTCTGAGAAATAGTCAAGCTTTTCTGATACGATTAGATTATTTCTCCTCGCTGGATGTTGATAGTCTTTTAGTCCTGTGATTATTTCTGGTTCTCCTTTTAACGAGGGGCAATAGAAAGAATCGTAGTCAACTAAGAACAATTCTCCGTTATCATTAACGATAATATTTCCATGCTGTAAATCTCCATGCGCAAATTTATTGCGATGCATGTCTGTTGTTAATGCTAGAAAATTATCAGCGAGAGCCAACAATTTGGATTTCGAGTTCTTGTGCTTGCAGATATAGTCTTTGATAGTCACACCTTCAACCCAGCGCATGCGAGTTGTCGGATAGATTTTTCCGTCAACAACGATACCTTCGTCTGTGTAAACAAAATCACATAAGTAAGGTGATTTTGCACGCTGGATAGCTTTGGATATGACATCAAATCTTTTTCGAACATTTCCTAATTCTGCATGCCAACAACGAAAAGCCCATTTTTCTCCATTAGATGTGTATGGATATACGACTGTAAATCCACCCGAGTAGGAGCGTAATCGCCCTTTAGCATCTCGAAGGAATTGACCATTCTTAGCATGAGGGTCACGAATCAATACGGATTGATTCTCTATTGATGTTCGTATGTTTGGTATGTTTGGCATAGGTAATTTATCAATTATATATCATCCTGAAGTTGTTTTAGATATTTTATCCTGTGAAGTTTTGCTTTTAATTCCTCTATTTTTGCATATTTTGTTAAATCATCAGCATATATCAATTCAACATGCGATTCGGTGATCATTAGTTCAATATGCCCTAAATCTAGCGCATATTCCACTTTTCTCGCAGCCTCTGTTTTTGGAGCCCCATATTTGGTAGACAATGACGTTTTAAAATCCTTATAAATAGTTTTTAAATCTCCACATTTAAAAGGAATGATAAAATGAATCGCATTAACACCTTTCTCGCCTTCCTCAAATCTCACATACACATTAGGGAAACCAAATAATTCTCCAACTATATGTGCTCGATGCTTAGAACAATCTTGAAATTGACCTATGTGTTGAAAAGCTCTCTTCATTTCTTCCAACGTTCCTTTTATAGGGATATTTTTATAAGAAAAATTGGGCTTTGCTAACTCAAGCTTTATTTCTTGCTCAATACTTTCTACAGTATCGCTCTTTTTTAACTTTACTGCTTTCACTTTTGTTACTGTTTGTTGGAGGTTAGGTGGACAACTCTTCGTTGTTGTTAGCATTTGAGAAGAAACACTACTAAGATTTAGTTGCTCACTAAAAGGTTTTAGTTTATCCATACTTGCTTCGCTTAAATAATTGTCTAGAATGATAAGTAACTCATTGGTCTTATTTGACAAATTTCTTAAATCTTTGTATATCAAACTACTTTTCAGATGTTCAAAATCTTCACTTGTAAATAACATGTGTTCAGAATCAGTTACTCTATACTTGTCAACCAAACTTGGTTCCTCTGCAATAGCAATGATGCTTAGATAAATTATTAATTCGGAGAAATAGTCTAACTTTTCCGAAGCCATTTTGTTGTTTTTCCTTGATGGATGCTGATAGTCTTTTAGTCCCGTAATGATATCAGGTTCGCCTTTTAGTGTTGGACAATAGAATGAATCATAATCCACCAAGAATAATTCTCCTTTATCATTAACAATGATATTGCCATGTTGTAAATCACCATGTGCAAATTTATGACGGTGCATATCATTGGTTAATGTTAAGAACTTATCAGCAAGAGCTAATAACCTCGATTTCGAATTCTTGTGTTTACAGATATAATCTTTGATAGTCACACCTTCAACCCAACGCATGCGAGTTGTTGGATAAATTATTCCATCTACAACAACCCCTTCGTCCACATAAATAAAGTCTAAAAGATATGATAATTTTGACTGTTGTATAACATTGGATATTGTCTCAAATCTTTTTCGCACATTTCCGAGATTAGCATGCCAACAGCGAAAAGCCCATTTCTCTCCTTTTAGAGTGTATGGATATACAACGGTAAATCCGCCTGAGTACGACACCAACCGTCCTCTCGTATCACGCAGAAATTGACCATTCTTGGCATGAGGGTCTCGAATCAGGACAGATTGATTCTCTATAGAAGTGCGTATTTCGGGAATAGTCGGCATTATTCGGGTCGTTTGAATTTTGAACTGATATTTTGAATTAATTCTTCAGTATCTTGCTTTTTTGGTGCAACATAGCCATTTCCACTGCCCCATTTAGCGGTAATATGATTAGGATCTTCTACCTTTCCTTTTTTGGGAGTTGGTATATAGCCGTTACCTCTTTTCCATTTGTCAGCAATACTATCTACTTTGGAAATAGTAGCATTCTCAAGCGGTTCTAAGTCCTCAATCGATGTTTTTTGCAGAAACTCACAAAGTTTTTCAACAAGCGGTTGGAGTTCTTCGTCCTGTCGTAAACGACTAAAAATATCCGATGTTCCTTTTGATTCGATATCATCTGCATTGAAAAGAAGAGTTTCTGTATCTTCCATCTGTAAATCATTCCATAAGTTAGGATGTTTAGCCAATGCTTTCAATGTAAGATAAATAACCAACTCCGAGAAATAATCCGCTTTGGGTGTTGCTTCTTTGCATTTCCATCGAGCTGGATGTTGATATCCTACAAGTCCTTTAATATCATCTTCGTACCCTTGCAGAGAAGGTACATACATAGAATCGTAATCCACCAATACTAAAGACTTGTCTTGGCGCACCATGACATTTCCATGTTGTAAATCTCCATGCGAGAAATTATTAGCATGCAAATCTTTAGCCATTTGCAAAAAGTTTGCTGCAACTTCATTTAAGGTGTTGGATTCGTTCAAATGCTCAATGAGATATTTTTTCAGTGGTTGAGCATCTACCCAGTCCATTACTACGAGTGGCTGAATCCCCTGTGATGTCATGATACCATCTTGGTGGTATTCGAATCCTACAAAATAAGGCAGCCTGCTTTGATGAATCGCTTCAGCAATTAATTGCGTTCTTCGTTTTGCATTAGCCACTTCTGCATGCCAACAGCGTACAGCATATTTCTTTGTGGGAGTTTGAAAAGGAAATACTACACAAAAGCCACCTGCGTATTTAATCAAGCGTACCCCTTTCTCTATAGGATGTCCACCTTGCAATATAATAGGGTGTACGAGAGCTGGTGTCTTTATAGATGTGCTATATTCGGGAATGGTTGGTAGGGGCATGGGATTTATTTTTTACGGATTTCAAAGTGGTTGTAAAGTTTTTCTGCAATATTCATTAACTCCAAATTCAATTTCTCGCGACGTTTAGCCTTATTGTCTAATAAGAATCTTAACGGTGAAATAGAAAATATATTTTCTGAAAGTGATATAAATTCTTTGCAAAATTCTTCTTTACTAATTGGTGATGGTTGGTGGGGCAATGGTTCTTCCGTGTTAGTAATAGAAATAGGTACCTTTGTTACTTCTTGCTCATTTTGAATCAAGACATCTAAATCATCCTGATGCAAGATGGTCCACTCTTTGGAACCATCATATTCCATAATGATGAGTGTAGAATCATCATTATGCATACCAACATTGCGCCATTTAGCAACAATTGCTTCAAAGTTCTCGTGTGTGTTGATGGTTAGTAACTCATTCACCAAAGCATCAATATCACCTATTTTCTTGTGTTCTAACAGATAATCAGAGAAAGGATCAGAAACCAGCAATACCAATGGATTAGAGGAAGACATTACCTCTGAAAGCATTTTGCAAGTACCTCTGCCTTTCTTATTGCTAGCGCTGTCTAAGTAGTCTGGGTTATTATCAAATTTCTCTACATCTTGAGATGTTCCAAATATATACTCACCACCTATCTTTGCAATTAAGCAAGAATCTCCTAATACATTACAAGTCCAATTATTAGCTTTGAATCTAATACCTACCAAAGTTGCACCTGCAGATTCCCCCTCTGCAAGATTCCTTTCATTTCGATAGATGAGACTTTTTTTGGCATCGGTATCTCTTAATGACTGTATATACTCCTCAACTGCTTTCCTCCATATTGGAGATAATTCTCGTGCAGATTCAAGAGTAGGTCTCCAATCTGTATCGCTACAGAAGGTGTTGACTAATAATTGAGCCCAAATTTTTTGTTGCCATGACTGGCTCATTCCATCCGATACCGCCACCGATTTAGTATCAGGATTGATACTAAATCGGTCTTGGCAATCGCTGAAATGTTCTGCTTTTTTATGGGTTATAAAAGCACGAATTTTCATAGTTATACTAAGCCTTTGTCACCTTGTCCCTTTGAGGAACCAAAGTCAATTAATTGAATTAGTT
>JAZOUT010000037.1:0-13994 GCA_045658305.1 Candidatus Aphodosoma sp.
CGCAGCTCAGCTCGCAGTGCGTGAACGCTTCGCTACCGCCACCTCGCAAGCCGCAGCCGACATGGCTGACCCCGAAAAGAAAGAGGAATGGCAAGCAATCGCCGATGCCTCTAACGGCAAATGGAAAACCGCTCGTGGCGCTGCTTTCGCTTCGTACTACAACAAAGCGGCAAGCGGAGAGTAACATCTCCTAATGCAACAAAAAATCTGCTCTCTACGTTAATGTAAAGAGTAGATTTTTTATGCAAAAAAAACTATTGCGCATCTACAATATTTTTTGTATATTTGCACTTTGTTTAGTTCTTTAAATTAACATAACTTTGAAATAAAGATTTATGACTACTCCTTTTAATAACGAAAAATACATCCTACGTCAGTCGGAACACATCAAAGAGCGTATTGCGCAGTTTGGGAACAAACTATACCTCGAACTCGGCGGTAAACTCTTCGACGACTTTCACGCCAGCCGTGTGTTGCCAGGTTTCCAACCAGACAGCAAACTCACTATGCTCACTCAACTGCGTGATACATTAGAAATTGTAATAGTCATCTCGGCTGCCGACATCGAAAAAAATAAGGTGCGACAAGACCTTGGTATTACGTACGACATGGATGTGTTGCGTTTGCGCGATGAATTTATGTCGCGCGGTTTCGTAGTGAACTCGGTGGTCATAACTCACTATAGCGGACAGACATCGGCTAATATGTACCGCCAACGCTTGGAACGCCTTGGTATCAAAACCTACTACCACCACACCATAGAAGGATATCCTCACAATGTGGCGCTCATCGACTCGGAAGAGGGCTTTGGCAAAAACGATTATATCGAAACCACTCGCCCATTGGTAGTAGTAACTGCCCCAGGTCCTGGTAGTGGCAAAATGGCTGTCTGCCTCAGCCAATTATACAACGAACATGCTCGTGGCAATCAGGCTGGATACGCTAAATTCGAAACTTTCCCTGTGTGGAATCTACCTCTAAAACACCCTGTGAATGTAGCTTACGAGGCTGCTACTGCCGACCTCAATGATGTAAACCTCATCGACCCTTATCACCTTGAGGCGTACGGCAAAACGGCTATTAGCTACAATCGCGACACAGAGATTTTCCCTGTGCTCGATGCTTTGTTTACTGGCATTTATGGTCATAATCCTTATAAATCGCCTACCGACATGGGCGTGAATATGGTGGGCTTCTGCATCGAAGACGATGCGGCTTGTTGCGAAGCAAGCAAACAGGAAATCATACGTCGCTACTACCATGCGCTCAATAATTTAGCCAACGGCGACATCAGCGAATCGGTGGTCAATCGCATCGCTCGCCTATTCCAACAAGTAGGCATATCTACAACCGACCGCCCTGCCGCTACGGCTGCCAACGAACGCAAAGAACGCACAGGTGCTATGGCTGTGGCTGCTATCGAACTACGTGATGGACATATCATCACTGCCGAAGCTTCGCCTCTGCTCGGTTCGAGTGCGGCGTTGCTACTCAATGCTACGAAATATCTTGCTGGCATCGACCACGATGTGAAACTGATACCTCAAGAGATGATTGAGCCTATACAACATACAAAAATCAATTATCTACAAGGTCGCAATCCTCGATTACACACCGATGAGGTGTTAGTGGCTTTGTCGGTATTGTCATTACACAACGACAACTGCCGAAAAACATTGGAGGCACTACCTCAATTGACTGGTTGTCAAGTCCACTCTACTGTAATGCTCTCAGAGGTGGACCGCAAAATATTCCGCAAACTCGGCATTGAACTCACTTGTGAACCGATAAAAAAATAAAAAGACATAAGAACATAATAACAAAAAATTATGTTCTTTTGTTATTCCGTCTTCTAAAAATTAAAAAATCATATCTTCACGTCTATAAGAAGGAAAAGAAAAATATCTAAATTATGACTAATAAACTAAAAACTACTCTATTCATACTATTAGCATTGATGGTTTCGACCTCAGCAATTGCTAACGACACTACGAAAATTGAGCCTAAACAAGAGCCTTACGAAATGGAAGTCTACGGTTTCGTGCGCAATGACTTCACTTTCGACTCACGCAAAACTATGGCTGCCGTAGGCGAATTGTTCAGCTTTATTCCGATGGACAACCAACTCAACTCGATGGGCGAAGACCTAAACGCTGTGCCTTCATCACGCCTATTGGCTGTGGTGTCACGCCTCGGGTTCAACTTTAAGTCTCCTACATTCAACGGCATGTTTATCAACGCTAAAATCGAAACTGACTTCTGCGGCGCAGGTGCTAACTACAATATGTTCCGTATACGTCACGCTTGGGTGGGGCTCAATTGGAAACACCATCAACTCCTCGCTGGTCAATCGTGGCACCCAATGTCGGGCGATTTGTTGCCTAACATTGTGTCGCTCAACACAGGTGCTCCATTCAATGCTTTCTCGCGCGCTCCTCAAGTACGCTATAATGCTAAAGTGGGCAACGTGACTCTCTCGGCTGCTGCTATATACCAATTGCAATACCCTGCCCCAGGTCCGAAAGGAAGCTCGACTGAATATCAGGTGTTCGGTGGTCTACCTGAAATGTATCTCGGCGTGACTTATGCGGCTAATGGATTGAAAATCGGTATCGGTGGCGAATTTATGTCGCTCCGTCCTCGCACTACTACAATGCTTACTGACAGTTCAACAGTCAAAGTCAACGAAACGGTGAACTCTTTCGCTTCGCAACTATTTGCGCAATATAGTGGCAAAAACTTTACGGCTGCTGCTAAATCAATCTACGGACAAAACACTGGCCACCTACTTATGATGTCGGGCTATGGCTACTACGGCGTAAAAGAAGATGGCTACTCGCTCAACTATGCCCCACTCACTCAATCGGCTACTTGGCTCACACTCGCCTACCACACAGCTAAAGAGAAACATAATGTGCGCGCTACGGTGCTTGGCGGTTATATGAAAAACTTTGGTGCACGCCACGACCTCGATGGTGTATATGTACGTGGATACGACAATATCGACCAAATTTTCCGCGTAGCTCCTTCAATTCAATACCTCTACAAAGGCCTCGTGCTCGGCGTGGAATATGAATACACTGGCGTGATGTATGGCACTCCACAAGCTAACTTCTCTGTCGCAGGCGACCACCTCGTTGGCAACCACCGTGCATACGTAATGCTCGTTTACAACTTCTCTCACAAATTCTTTAAATAATGAAAAATGAAGAATGAAGAATTAAGAATTACCGTTCGGCACTTTCAATTTTAATTCCTAAAAAACAAGCAAAAAACATTGATTGAAAATTCTTAATTTTATCGCCAAAGGCTCAAAGACCTTCGGTTCTTAATTTTTAATTCTTAATTAGATAAAATATGAACGACTGGAAATCTCGCTTAAATGTAGTCTATTCGACTAATCCTGACTATCAATACGAAACTGACGAAGTGGAAGAGGTGGATACCCTCGAACCTCAGAAACAAAACCTACGTATCGAACTCGACCGCCGCAATCGTGGTGGTAAGGCAGTAACGCTCATCACTGGCTTCGTGGGCACCGACGACGACCTCAAAGAGCTTGGCAAAACACTGAAAACCAAATGTGGCGTAGGTGGTTCAGCAAAAGATGGCGAAATCATCATACAAGGCGACTTTCGAGAAAAGGTGCACACCCTACTCACCGACCTCGGTTACACCAAAACGAAACGCAAAAACTAAAACAATGAGGTATGATGAATTTTTGCGATAAGCGAAAAAAACGACAATAATTAAACAAATAAAAAAAAGCGAATTTCATAAAAATCCGCTTTTTTTATCTCTATACTCTAATCTCTAAACTTTAATGTATCGTCACCTGTGTTGCACCGAAACCATATTGTTGGAACGAAGCATCTTGATAAATACACTTATAATACTTTTTCTTCAATAATTTCTCAATCTCAGCACGCAACACCCCTTCGCCTTTGCCATGGATAAAAACAATTTTCTGACCTTTGCGTTTAAGGTTTTCTTGCATCACTTGGTTGAACTTCTCCAACTGATAGTTGAGCATATCAGCACGCGAGAGGCCATTTGTATTATCAACTAACTGATTGATATGTAAATCAACCTCTATAATAGCAGGTTTCGGATTTTGTGGCTTTGACTGAGGTTTATGCTCTTGCACCTTCTTCTCTGAAATAGCCTTTTGCAATTGTTGAGGGTCAATAAGCATACCAAGATCCATCACATCATTTTTCACGATAGTAACCAACATGGCATCCTCATCAAAATAGTCGTTTTCGCGGAACGAGTGGAGTTTATAGAATTTGGTAGGATTGATTTTCAATTCAATATCCAATGCTGGCTTTGCCTCGAACTGAATTTGCTTATAAGCAAACCCTTGGAAACGTAACTGCTCTAAGTCGTTAAGCCCTATCTTATTGATTGTTTCAAGGTACAATTTAGTTTGTGGCTCTACCAAATTATGACTACGCACACGCATCTTGTCTGCACCCGAATAGAGCGCAAACTGGAGATAGTAGTTGCTATCGTTGACAATATAGAGCTCCATATCGGTAGTTTGAAGCTGTTTTACGTCCTTCGGCACAAATGCCAAGTATATAGTCAACAACTCGCCATCAGGCGTCTCATAACGCTCGTTCCACGTATATTCTGGTACTTTTATCTCCTCTTCCTCCTCTACTTCGACTTGAGGTTTTGAGCCTGCGGCTTTAGCCTTTTTGTCGTTGATGTCTTTTACTGGGTCTTCTACTGGAAAGTTATACTTATTAGTCTCTTGCACAACCACTACTTGCGTCACAAGACAAGGAGTTTCGAAACCATCTTCCTCCTCGACCAACACAATATCCTTTGACTGAAAGCGTGTCACCACACCCCCACCTACTGAATTGAGATAACGCACCTTATCTCCAATCTTTACATTAACTGCCATATATAAATTAAGAATTAAAAATTAACAATTTTTGCTAACCAGCGAAGGCAGAAAATTGCGTTTAAGTGAAGAAAATGAAGTTTACTTCAATTTCTGAACGATAGCAATTTCAACAAAGTTAATTCAAGCTTGCTTGTGCTATGTTGAGCGAAGCAAAAATCACGACTGAAAGGAGTAATTAAGAATTAAAATAAACTTGCTCCTTACTCCCTATTCCTCTACTCCTTGCTCCCTAATTTTCTCTGCAAAGATACAAAAAATAGCCCGTCTGAGCAAACCAAACGAGCTATTTTATATACAAAATGAAATTTATTATTTAACTTCTACACCATCAAGGTATGCTTTTTTAACAAACTTAATACCTGGTTTGCCAAAATATGGTTCAAGTGTACCTTGAAGTTTTACGGCTTTACCTAAATTTGTTGGATTAGCAACAACATTCAAACCATCACGTATTGCGCCTTTTGGCAATTGAACAGGCAAACATTTAGATGTATCTGTCTCATCTGCCGATGCTGCAATAACAATATTAGTTAGAGTTTCACCTTCTGTTCCCCAAACCATATTTGTTGGGAAATTCATACCATCAACAAATCCTACGATGTAACCTTCAATCCAAACTTGTACACCATTATCCTTTGCTCCTTGATTAGCAAATGCTTCATCAATTGTATAAGGATCTGTTTCCGAACCAGGTTCACCTTCTCCTGGTTGATCAGGTTGATTTGGTTGGTCTGTTCCACCTTCTCCTTTCGCTATTAATTCAACAAAGTAAGCATTCATTACCTCAATCTTACCATTGTAGTCACCACGAGTACCATGAATCTTAATTTTATCACCAGCCGCAAGTCCAAGATTAGCAAATGATGTATTACTTGCATCTTTATTTTCTTTCAAACCATACACATAAACCGAGCCTGTTTCATCAACCAAATCAAAATTTCCATATGTTGTATTGATTGAACCTGAAATAACACCTGTCAATTCATACCAAACATTTGCATCTACTGGTTTATTAAGAAACTCTGCTACTGTAATAGGTGTAACATCACCTGGTTCTGTAGGATTTTCAGGTTGTTCCGGTTCACCTGCACCTTTTTGTACCAATTCAACAAAATAAGCATTCAATACCTCAACTTTTCCATTATAGTCGCCACGAGTACCTCGAATCTTAATTTTATCACCAGCCTCAAGACCAAGTGTTGCATACGATTTATCATTTGTTGACTGTGGTGTTGCAGTCAAACCATACACATAAACCGAACCTGTTTCGTCAACCAAATCAAAGTTTCCATATGTTGTATTAATTGAACCAGAAATAACACCTGTCAATTCATACCAAACTTTACTGTCAATAGGTTTTTCAATAAATTCAGCCACAGTTACAGGAGTCGCATCAGTAACTACAACTTCACAATCAATCAAATTACCATCAATTTCAGCTTTAATCAATGATTTAACACCTGATATACCACAATATTTTTCAAGAGAACCATATACTTTCACTTTTTTGCCAAGATTTGACTCATTGTCAACAATATTCAATGCTGTACGGATTTCACCAGCAGGCAATTGAACGGCAATATAATTCTGAGCCGCACCTGATACGTCTGCCAAAAGAATATTTGACTTAATAGTATCATAACCAAACACAAATTTATCAGAAGCATCAAAATTGTAAACACCTACGATGTAACCTTCAACCCATTTTTGTCCAACACCTTGATTAACAATTGCGCCAGCTACGTTATATGGAGCCTCTTGTGTGCCTTCGCCCATAGGATTCAATTGATTTGGGTCTTCTGCTGCATGACCTTCTTCGATTAACACTGTTTTAATTTCCCATGTGCCTGCTTTTTGTTTTGATACATATTTAAACGCAACACGAATAGATTTGCCACAATAAGGTGTAAGATTCATTTCTGCAGAAGTGTTGATAGTCCAATCTTCACCATCTTTGAAGCTTGTTGGTATTTGATTCCATGTTGCATTATTTGGGTTACCACTTTCATAATCTTCAGATACCCATACTGTACAATCTGTCATTGCATTACCTGAATAACGAATTACATGGTCAATAGTCATTTTAGCTGCATCAACTTTATCTAATGCAATTTTTGGAGAAATCAACCAGTCTTCATTTTCAAGATTTTGTTCATTCACATAACCTGAAATTGTAACATATCCATATTTCTCATCTATAGCCCACTTTTGGTCTCCAATTACACTATACTCAGTAAATTCACCTAATGAAGATGAGAAGGTATAAGAGAACAAACCAGCACCAGGAATAACTCCAGCTTCATTTTCTCCCACTTTGACATAAACAGTGTTACGCACACCTGTCATATCAAAATATTTGGTAATTGTTCCATAAAGAAGAATTCCTTTACCCAAATTATCTTTATTATCAACAAGATTAACCAACTGACGAACATCTCCTACTGGCAAATTGATAGGCATAATTACTTCTGTTTCTGTTATTGTATCAGCAATAATAACATTTGTCTTAATTGAATCTGACTCTGACAATGTAAACACAGGAAAATCTGCTTCATCTGTTGATTCCATAAAACCAACTATCACACCTTTAACCCAAGCCTCTCCTGTCGCTGCTTTAATTGCTTCGGCAACAGAATATGGTTTTGCTTGTGTTCCATCACCCTTTGGAGTCTCACCTCCTGGTTGTTGTTCAATCGGATTACAGGCCACCATTGCTATAATAGCAAATAAAATTGCTAAAAAATTAATTTTTTTCATACATTTGTTTATTTTTAATATTAATTTTATTCTTTAATCCTAAATCGTCCAACATCATTACGATCACGTAAATAAAGTTGAACTGTCCCATTATATACTGAAACAATACCTGTTATAGTGCCTACGCCTTCAGGAATGTAATCTGCATAAAAATTGCTATAACCACTTGTACGAACTATTATTTGCGAACCATCGGCAAATACTACCTTTCTATTTTCGGTTTGTTCCGAAGTACTCCATGTTTTTAGTTTACCTCCTTCGGCATCTGGGAATGTAACATTTTTCAATTTTACTAACATCCCGTAATCTGTTGATAAAATCTCACCTGCCGATTCTATCACCTTAGGTTCTGGCACTTTTGCTAAATCAGGATAACCATTTGTATAGAAATGCTTATTTACTAGTTCTTTGGTCCAATCATAACGACCCATTTGATAACCATACTGAAAATGCGTTGTACTATCACCAACTTGATATGCTCCAAGATATTTGCCCAACCACATACCTTGCATCTCTATAATTACCTCTTGCCCTCGTGGCATATAATTATAAATATTTACTTGATCTAACGACAAACAAATACCTGCTGTTTCATCTTGAATATAAATCGACTTGTAAATATTACCACTTTCATCATCTGCCGTTACTATTCCTCGCATCAAGTATTTTTCTGTTACTTGATATGGCACCTCGGAGTTATTCAGCATCTGAAACTCTTCAATTGTTTTTATCTCCCAACCTGCTACTAAACTATCTTCTAATGCATACAACGAAACTACTTGTTCTAGCTCTGGATATTTCTGACATGCAATCATAACTATCGCTACGAGTACACTATATAAAATCTTTTTCATAATACTCTACTTTTATATATTAAAAACGGAAACCTACATTCAAATAAATAGTTGAACCAAACGCATAGAAATATTTAGAAGGGAAACGTTGCAAGTAAACTGCACGTTCATCCAAAGTCGTAGATGAATCATCTGCTTTGAAACGACTTTGCTCGTAACCACCTGTCTTGAGGTTGCGATTGTTCAATAGATTGGTTGCACTAAGATTAATATTCAAGTAGTATTTATAATTGATACGGATTGATTTACCAATCGAAGCATCAATAGTTACACCGCCATTCAAGCGCTCTTGACGTGTGATGCGGTCGATGAGCACAGCATCTGCCACTACGTCGGGATTCAAACCTGCAATTGCTTTGTCAGTACGACGCAATGGGTTGAAATCTAGGTAAGTATTGGTAAAGTAGTTTACGTTCACGTCGAAGAACCAATATTTAGGGTGGAAATAATGAAGACCAAGACTTGTGGCCACCTCTGGTGTACCATCCAAGTGGAATCCTTTGCAGTGAATCAACTCTTGTTGGTCTGACTCAAGACCGTTTTCGTAGCTGATAGTGGCTTGTGCGTCGGTTGTATAAAAGTTTTGACCGATACCTGCAATCAAATCAACGGTGAATCCGTCGATTACGTTGAATTCAAGACCAATCTCAGCACCTGTGTGGCGTTTGTTGAAGCCATACATTGCAAAGTTGACATAGGTGTTGTACTCGTCATTATAAAACGAACTTAAATCTGACGAGTTCCAGAAATTTGTATTATAAATTGTCACACGACCATTGACTATCGGTGTGCGCACATAGTAGCTTAAATCAGCTGTGACATACATCTCTGGTTTCAAGAACGGAATCAAGTTTGGTTTGATACGTTGTGCGAAATATGCAGTATTTGCCAACAATGGATTTGTGCCATGTGCTACGTTCAATGCCAAGATATGACGACCTGTGATACGATAGTTAATACCTGCTTTGGCTGAATAGGTGATAAAGTTTTGGGTTGGACTCACGCCATAACTACCCTGCACTGTTTTTTTCCATGATGGGCTATATGCCAAACCATTAAGCGTAGAATACATCTCAATCTCTTCGGACGAACGGCCATTCAACATCTTGCCCACACGCCAAAAATTTGAATATTGTGCTTGTACGCCAAAATAGATGTCGAAATTACTTGCCGAATACGTTGCTTGACCCCAAAGTTTTGCGTTGTTCGCATAGATATCGTAATTATAACCAAATTTATCGCCTACATACACTTTACGATTTGGGTTGTTTAAGTCGTTTTGCATAAAGTTAGGGTTGCCTGGATTGTCGCGCTCGCCATATTGGTCGATATCCAACCAATATTCAGCACCGAGAAGGTCGTCGACCAACTTAAAGTGATTTGCTACGGTAGATTGCAATTCAAGACCGCCATCTAACTTCCAAGCTTCATTGAACTTGTAGTTCAACACCGAATTAAGTGTGATGACTTGTTGGTCGTTGCGACGATTTTCAATCATATAACGTCCCGATTTGCCTTGTGCATTTGCCAAATAGTTGGTTTGATACATTTTGTCCCAATTGATCTGACGATATGTCTCATCTGTTCTCCACAACCCTTCACGCAAATTAGCTTGATCTATGCTTGACTGAGAAAGAGATCCATCTTTATTGTAATATGACAAATAATAACCTGGCAAATTGCGATAGTAGTCAGGACGTGGATCGGCTGCTTTATACCAGTTCATTGATGTGCGACCATCCATTTGGTATTTATAACCCAACGATGTAGTGAGTCGAGATGCTTCGTCGATTTTCCACTCGTGGCTCAACACGGCAATTGGAGTGAACGACTTAACCTGTTTTGCATTACGCATCACACCATTTTGATAACCCCAATTGGCATTATAGTTGTTGTTGCCGTACCCTTTGCCTGGTATGCGCACAAAAAAGAAGTTATCTTTCGGTGTTAAATCGTATGCCTCCTGTGTCGAACCTGCTTGTTGGCCACGTTTAGTTGGTGCGCCCATCACAGTCAACGACACAGAGTGTTGGTCGTTGATGCGTTTTTCTGCAGCTACAGCAAATGCCCAAGCATCATAGAATGTTCCTGCCACGTATCCCTCTTTTGCCCAACGATATGAACCCGATACGGCAAATGCCCAACCATTGTTCATCAAGCCTGTTGCATATGTAACCATCGTACGAGTTGTATATGTACGGTTCGATGCAACTTGACTCACTTTGAATCCTTTACGAACAGCAGATGCACGTGCGTTGATATTCACTGCACCACCAATATTGCCAAACGAGAAGGTGTTGGCTTCGGTTGCATTCACGGTCTCTTTAGTGCGAACCATATCGTTCAAACCACCGATTTGGCTATATGTAAACCATCCACGCTCGGCATCGTTCATCAACACGCCATTGAGGTAGGTTTGATTATATTTGCCATCCAATCCGCGCATACGGAATCGCATTGACGAGAATTGATAACCTGCGTTAGAAGTGAACACATCACCTTGCGACGACAACAATCCACTCACGTTTTGCGATGAGCCTTCGGCATCAAGCTCCTCTTCGGAAATTGTGAGCATCATATCTTCTTCCATTGCCGATTGGGCATTGATTGTTAGATAGATTACGCCTACATCGGTAGTTCCAGATTTGACATTGATAATGCGTTGATAATTAATGACTCCTTGTCCAGAAAACATCAATACATCCGAACCTTCATTGCTTGATGCAAATTTAAATGAACCATTTTCATTAGTAAATACTTGTTGATTAGTTGAACCCAAAATGACAGAAACACCAGCTATTGGTTGTTCGTCGTTTTTCCACTTAACCTTACCGACAATAACATTCTGAGCCATAAGCCCAAATGTAATCACCATTAACAAGAAAAACAAACTAATTCTTTTCATATTCTATAGATTTATTTATTATCTGCACCTTACTCACTACTCTTTAGTATTATGTATATCCATATCTGCACCCTCAGTATGCTCTCCTCTCAATGTAGGCAATGCTATATGATAACGAGTTGCTATAACCCTAATTATAATTACCGAAACTGCAGTGATAATTTGTGTAGGTATTGGAGCTACACCCATTTGCATACACACCCAATATACACAGCCTCCTAATACACATGCAATAGCATATAATTCAGATCTAAAAACAAGCGGTACTTCATTAATCAATGTATCGCGCAACATACCACCCGCAGCACCTGTAATAGAACCCATTATAATAGCAACCCACATCGGCTGGTCAAATGCTAATGATTTCTCAACACCGACCACAGTGAACAAACCCAAACCAATGGCATCGAATATGAATATTGTATTGTTCATGTGCACAAGATATTTACTAAATATTACCACAAACAACAACGAAAATATCGTGACAATCAAATAAAACCCATTCTGCATCCAAAATGGCGTTGTTCCAAGCATCACATCACGTATAGTACCACCTCCTACTGCTGTAACCATACCCACAACTATAGCTCCAAACCAGTCAAACTTTTTAGCACTCGCCAAACGAATACCCGAAATTGCAAACGCAAACGTACCGATAAAATCAATTATCGTAATAAATTCAATACTTTTAAACCACTCAAACATAATTATTAACTTTTTAATTCTCAATTACTCTATACTTTCCATACCAACTAATCTGTCGTATCTAGCCCCAAACGGACGATAATAAACATATACATCATATTTATTGCGGCTATCACCATAACTTCCCTCTGTCTGCAACACACTCATATCACTTCCATTTTTGGGTCTCAATGCATACACATAATTATATCCTCCTTGCTTCAACAACAACGATTTCGAATAAAACCTACCCAACATATCATAATGCATCTCATTCTCAAAGCTTTCTGCATTATATATCAAATCTCCTAAAATATACATCTTTGCATCCCAATATGGTTCATCTACCGAATAATAAAAATGAACCCACATATAATCTGCCTCAATATCAGAATCTACACTCTTCTGCAAATTAATCAAAAATCCACCATGAGCATCCATCGCATACGATTCTTTATTACCTACCCTCGTCTTATCTGGCTCAAGCACTACCTGATACATATTATCCTCAAAATCAACACGATCAATACCCACACCGTATGTATACTGACTCGAAAAATCTACACTTCTATACTGATTGCCACCTTCAAACTCCAACTCTTCCATATTCTCATAATGCAATCTATCTCCATTTACATACGACGGACTCAACAACAACACCTCGTTATCTCGTCTATTATTCTGACGAACTACAACTATAAAATCTTGCATCTTATCACGCGAACCTACAGCTCCTACCATCAAATCTAACACCAACGACTGATATCTACCATTCAACTCATTCATAGTAGAACCACTAACCTCTACTTGCATATCTACCAACGGCTCTACAACCGAAAAACACGCTGTTGCAACTACCCCACTCTCAAAATCGCCCTCACGTGCAATCTTAACCACATAATTACCCGACAACTTCAACTTAACATCATCATTTGGCAAACGCAACGTATAATGAATATAATTAACCGTCGTATTAACCGAATACTCATACATATCAATCAAACCACCATCAAAACCATCCAAATACTCCATTGATGCCAAATCCGACTCATACCAACTCGCATCACAATGAACTATTTTATAGTAAAAATTCGACGCCTCATAGCTCAACTCATCAAACGACACTACAATCTCATCAGACGAATTTATCCTAACTACAGGCGAAATCAATGGTTCATTGTTAAGCAATACCTGCAAAGTTTTTACATTACTATCGTAAATCTGAGTACGATATTGTGCCGCAACAAAACCATTTGCTGCCAACACTACACACAAAATAATCAATAATCGCTTCATAACAACTATTGTATAAAATTAAAACTTATTTAATAATCAATTCATTACCAATTATCTCACAATAATGAGACAAATCGATACAAAGTTACTAAAAATAATTCATAATTCACTCCACTAAATCCATATTTTTACCCAAACCACCACTCTAACTCATCTTTAATTCTATCTATCAACAATTTACAACCGACAAATATCGTATTTTCTCAAAAAGTAAAGCAAAAATACTTGTAATATAATAATATTTTTGTAACTTTGCATTTCCGAATGACTAAACTCTAATCACTAAACACTATACAATTATGTCAAAAGTATTGATTATCGGAGCAGGTGGCGTTGGCACCGTAGTTGCTCACAAAGTTGCTCAAAACACTGACGTGTTCACTGAAATCATGTTGGCAAGCCGCACTAAAAGCAAATGCGATCGCATTGCCGAAGATATCCTCAAACGCTACAACGTTAAAATCCAAACAGCTCAAGTTGATGCCGACAACGTAGAAGACCTCGTGGCTCTATTCAAAAGCTTCGGTCCTAAAATCGTTATCAACGTTGCCCTTCCTTATCAAGACTTAACTATCATGGA
>JAZOUT010000038.1:0-2950 GCA_045658305.1 Candidatus Aphodosoma sp.
TTATGCGATAATTGTATAAAATTATACGATTTTGAAAACAACTATTATGAAATAGATTTTAAAGGTAAACTAATACGCGAAAAGCAAGCGAGGTGAAATTCACCTCGCTTGCTTTTTATATCTATTCGCCACACTATGTATAGCCCAGTAAAATCTGTCAAAAGATGTCAATGTTGTCTGTGACGGGTCACCAGGGGACTATCCTTGACAATGTAAAAAATTAATGATATACTTCCTATATAAAATTGTTGTTGTCCGATTAGAGTTTTTGGGAGGAAGGAAAATGAAAAAACGAATTATTTGGTTGGATTACGTGAGAACCTTCGCTATATTTCTTGTAGTTCTGACACATTCTTTAGAGGGTGTGTATGCTTTATCTACTGAAGCGGTTTTGGCAAACAGTACGATATCGAAGTTGTTTTTATTCAACGTTATGAATTTAACACGTCATGGCGTTCCACTATTTTTAATGATTTCAGGATATTTACTTTTAAGCAGAACGTATGCTCTCAGCAGACCAAAAGATTTAGATGAAGAGGAAAAAATTTACACCTGTTACGATTTTTGGAAGAAGAATCTTCTCAATTTGTTTATTACAGTTGAAATTTGGATTGTAATTTATAATCTTTACTTTGTTTTTTTGGATAAAAAACAATTTGATTTCGTAAAGTTAATAAGACAAATGCTTTTAATTGACAGCCTTGAGCTATCGCACGAATGGTATATTTATATGATTTTGGGTGTTTATATATTTTTACCTTTTGTGGCACATATTTTGAATAACATTGATCTCAAATATTTGATATTGCCTATTAGCATTACGGTATTGGTTAGTATGGTTTTGCCGACCTTGACTAGTGTTTTTAGTGCTTATGAAAGTGTTTGGAATATTGAAAAATTAGGTTCTCCAGGCGTCTATTCCAAGATGAATTTGTTTTACTCCGGCGGTGCTTACGGTGTCTATTTAGTTTGTGGATATTTATCAAAGAAGCAAGTTTTTTCGAAAATAAAAATCAGATATCTTGTGTCAATATCTATCATTTGTTTTTCTGCCGGAACAGCTTTTCAATGGAAAAGTTACTTGTTGGGTCACCCCTATCTTATTTGGTACGATTTTTTTACTTTGTTACCAACAAGTGTTGCAATTTTTGAAATATTTTCCAGAATTAAATTTAATAGTAACTGGTTGTACAATATTGTTGCCGGTATTTCAAAAGCATCGTTTGGCATATACCTTATACACAATTTAATATTGATTATTTTGTTCAGAGGTCTTCCTTTGAATTTCAAATTACCCATTAATGTATGTATTTATTGTTTGATAACATTTTTTGCAAGTTGGTTGTTAATATGGATTATTAGCAAGATACCCAAAATAGGAAAATACATTTCATTTATTTGATATTGCAAAAAATGCTATTATACTAATGATGTGGTACTTGCGTTTTCAGTTCGTGTGAGCTAAACTGTTTGCACTTATCTCAGCTTTTCATCGGTTAGCCCTTTTTGAACAACGCGATTGTCGTGCGGTTTTCTTTATACAACAACAGCGAGGCAATTTTACCTCGGTGTTATTCTTTCCACCACACTATGTATCGCAACACAAAACTTTTCTTCAAGTGTCAATGAGTTATATGAAGGCTCGCCCTCACGAATCCTCATAGTTCTGCGGATTTCTTTCGGAATAACAACACGACTAAGGTCGTCTATTCTTCTCACGATTCCAGTTGCTTTCATATATTCATTTCTCCTTAAATTACAAATTGTTTTGTTAGTATTTGTGATTAAAGGGAATTTATACCGCATAGATTTACTTTTGAAATGAAATATGCTATAATAAATTAAAGGTGGTGATTTTGTGAAAAATAAAAAACAAATAATAACTGTTGTTCTTTCTGTTTTTATCACAACAGCGGTAGTTTTTGCTGTATTTGTTGGAATAAAGATGTTCAAAAACAACCTTGTTGAATCAGGTTTTAGCGAAACACCAAACTCAGCTAATCAATATGCTAAAGATGTAACTATGATTCAATTGATTGCAACTCCTGAAAAACATGATGATCAACTAGTCAGAGTAATCGGCATCGGCAATCTTGAATTTGAAGGCAATTGCATTTCACTCAGTAAAGAAGATTTAAAATACGGCGTTGGCAATTCAATTTGGATTGAACTCGGCGAAAAAGCAATTTCTTATGAAGAAGCACAACAATATAATGGCGAGTATGTTATTATAGAAGGAATTTTTGATAAAGACGATTGCGGTCATATGGATATGTTCTGCGGTTCAATCAAAAATATTAGTCGGTATGAATTATGGGACTCTTATTTAATTACCCATTCAATGATTACACAGCAAGCAGATAAAACATACTCATACGAAATCACCGATTATAAAGGAAGAATTTTAGATTACGAAGATAATTTGACTCGAGAACCTAAAAGACAAAAAGTTAGTTCTGATGTTGTGGGTATATCTGTACAAGCGGGAACGGGGTTGTCCACTAACTATGCTACATATTTTGATTTAGAAAGCAGCAAGATTTCAGAAACATTTTATTATGTTTTAACTGCCAAAGACGGTTATGTTGTATATGCAGATTACAGAGATGGTGAACATTATATTGTTGTCCAAGATATATTTGATAAAGAGCAATACTATAAGGAGTATAAATTAGAAAATGTTTCGCCAGTTGCGGCAGATTTTGTTACTGACGGTTATTTTAATACAAAAGGAAATATCAACATTACATATTTATCTGGCGAGGACTACACAGAAACAAACTACACAATTGTAATATTACCAAAAGGCAAAGCGGAGTGAAATCACTCCGCTTTTGCTATGTATAGGTCAAAGTATGCTGTTTTTTGTCAAAGATTTTTGCTCTGAAATCGCCTAAAACTCAGTATTTATAAGGTTTTTTTGCACTATCGTATTATTATAACGCATTCC
>JAZOUT010000039.1:0-3988 GCA_045658305.1 Candidatus Aphodosoma sp.
AAGAACGCATCGAAAATATAAAAAAGAAACAATTAAATGAATGGTCAAAAAATAATTTACCTCAAAATCTAGTTTGCAAACGAATTAAAGCATTATCTACTGGCTCTTTTTTTTGACCTATATTTTGAGCACCCTACCCAACGGGGTCGCACAAATCCCGACAAATAAAAATTCACACAACTCATAAAAACAAAAAAAATCGGCAAGGCCCCAAAAGCCCCACCGATTTCCTAATCTACAATCCGTCATCCCCCTATTTACATCAACACTTACTCACATCATCTCTAAATGTCAATAATTCATCTCCTCCTAATCAAAACACATCCCTTCTCCCTATCCCCTACTCCTTTTTCCCTACTCCCTGCTCCCTACTCCTTACCTACAACATACTATAAATATATAATAAATATAGGATAAATATACCATAAATATACTATAAAAATAAAATAACCATACCTTCTCTTGCACATATCAAAAACTTTTCGTACCTTTGCACAAACAAAACGTAAGTTCAATATAAAAATTCCGTGTTTTCCGTCAAGCGCCTTTTGCAAAGCAAAATAGCAAGTTCCAAAAATAAATACAACTTCCGCGCTTTCCGTGAGAAATAGAATTATATCGAACTCACATTAAAACCTTTACAACTATGGCAGAAATCACAACCAACTCAATCATCGATTCCATCTCTGGAAAACTCGACAAAGACGAACAAATCGTCTTCCGCACTCGCAATGGCAAAAAAACAGCTTATGTCTATCACAAAAAAGAGCATATTGCCACTGAAAATCAGTCCACTTATCGCGAAATATTCCGCCAAGCATCAGCAAATGCAAAAGCCGACATGGAAAACCCTAAAAAACTCTCACAATGGAAAAAAGTAGTTGCCGACCCAGAAAACAAATACACATCGCCCTACTTCGCAGCACTTGCCCACTACATCAAACAACTCAAAAAGAAATAATAAAAACAAAAAAGCCGTAAGTCAAATCAACTTACGGCTTTTTTTGTTTAGTATATAAAGATTAAAATATAGAGATTAAAAAAACACACTACTAACTAATACACCCATCTCACATTATCAATCCAAAACGCATTATCCGGACAACCATACCACGCAGGATAACAACCCGCTGTAAGCATAAGAATTACATGCGTAGGTTCTTCATCATCATCCGCCCAACCAATCTCCTCAATCTTTACCATTTTACCCTTCGAATTCTCACCCTTGAATGCTCCTTCATTAGGGTTTAGGTCATGTAAATTTGGCTTAAACCACGGCTCCTTGGTAATATCGCCATAATGAATCTCAAAACGAGCATCATTTTGCCATGCCGACACAGTCTTAGGAAAACGTTGACGCATAGTACCCACACGTTTAGCATAGATTTTACCATTCTCTTCCCAACGCTTTTGAAGATACACATACACCTCAGGCTCATCATGACCTTCTATCTCTTTCACCGAGAATATTTTAGCCTTAACCAATTTATTCTTAGGACTGACACGAGTCTTATAGTCAAGCATCAACGCCTTAGGACGTTTAGTAAAAGGAATACCCATCTCAATTGCTCCGTATGGGTCACCAGCATCACGCACTGGCTCACGCACTTTACCAAGAAACAAAGTACCCGCAATCATAACTCGTATATCTACTATACCCAAAGCACGCACAGTGATAAGACGAGTATCACAACGAGCACACCAACCATCGCCACGACGCTCAGGCTGAGTAGTACAAGCAGCTTTATCTATACCAGCAGGAGCAGCGTATGCATTTGATATACCCCAAGGCGTATTTTCAAAGGCAAATGCTTTATTTCCTTTAATTGTATCGGTAGGAGCAAGCACATAAAGAGTTTGTGTTTGACCTCCAAGGAGTGCACTCTCTTTGATATAACGCACCGCCCATTGCTCCATATCGCCATAAGGAATAGGCTCAATACGCTCTTGCGCAAACATACATTGTGCAACACACAATGCACAACTTAATAACAAAAATATTCTTTTCATTGTCATATCGAATCAACTATTTTTTTAGATTTTAAATTTTGCAATAGGTTTAAGGTCTTAGGTAATAATTCGATAATAACAAGATGCTATAAATTTATTAATCAGTGATAATTAGCAAGATAATTAGTAATTCTCAATTCTCAATTCTCAATTCCCTATCATCCCCATCCCAGCCTTGAAGGATTGATTCTGGATAGAAATTTGGCTCTGGATCATCTTTGTGGAAAGGATCCCACACTTGAGCAAAAAATGGATTACCTTTAGCAATCTCATCATAATTCCAAGGCGCAGGCAAACACTCAGGACACCAATGTCCACCAAGCAATACAAGTGCAGGCGATGCCTTAAATCTATGTCCAAATTGACATTCCCATTCTAGCGGAGTGCGCCAGTCACCTTTAATCATTGACTCGCTAAGGCACTTGCCGCCACGGAATTCGGCAGCTTGACGCATATCGTCAATAGTCCACTCTTCGCGTGATTTCGACTCATCATAACCATGATTCAAAATAATAGCCTCATCACTCGGATGCGAAAGGTCTTGTTCTGCCCAAGGCTTGATAGCACGATACTTCTCCATCGAACCATAATACGCCGCAATACGCTGAGTGTCATTATTCCTAATCCACCATTGAGTACCCCATTTTTTCTTATATGCCATAGGTCGCATAGCAAGCTTAAGAATAGGAGCAGGAGCAAGACATGCAAGCGAGAAAAACCAAGGCAATTGCTTCTTCATCTGATCAAAATACTCATCAACAGGAATATTTGCACGAAAATGAAGAAAATCCTCAAGCACTTGTGAATCAGCATACCATTGTCCATGGAAATTGCGAGTCACAAACCACTCTGGATTAAATATTTTTTCAGGGCGTGGACACGAAATAGCCTTCAAGAGTTTACACTCAAACTCATAGTTAGAGAGGCGATATTCAGGGCCAGAGCCTATATTATAAAAACGATTCCAAAAATCAGGCGACACCCAATCTTCACAAAGATTAGCCATCGCACGACCCGAATCTTCGACAGTTGCCCATTCAAGCACACCACGAAGCGGAACGTGGAACATGATTGGGTCATAATTCTTCAATATATCTGCATAAAGAATGCCAGACTGACGGAGAGACACCCAATGCTTTATACCACTTTCCACAAAAATACGTTCGGCTATAATTTTAGAGATAGCATAGTGGTCATAAACCGAAATACAGATAGGGTCGCCTGTGCGTCCCCAATGAATAGGCTCATTACGGTCAGAAGTTTGAGCCACAGTACCCACATAGCAAACACGTATATCATCGGCATTAGGCTGTGCTAAAACTGCCTTCACTACATTTTTAGCCGCAGTAATATTAGTATTACGAGTGCGATTAGGAAAATAATCTGTTTTTGGCGAAACCAAACCTCCTATATGAAGCACATAATCTGCTCCTTCTGTGGCACGAAGGACATCTTCATACTTTGTCAAATTACCCCAAACAATACGTATTTTGTCTTGAACAGGAGCCAAAAGTTTACGATTTTTCTTGCTATCACGAGCAAGAACTGTAACATCAAAACGGTCCAAACGAGACATAAACTCCTGAACAGTAGCCCATCCCATGTGACCAGTTGCCCCAGTAATAAATACACGTTTTTTTGTCATATAAAATTAAAACATAAATATTTTACAAAGTTACAATTATTTTCTGATATACGCAATAGACCTAAAATAAAGTCAATTACCAATAGAAAATAAACTATTCTCTATTGCACACTAATAAAGAGGCTGTGTCAAAATGAATTTTTTGGCTCAGCCTCTTTTAGATGTGTCAGAGTGTCTAAAGTGCAAGGCGTTGAAATTTAAGCTGAAAGGAGTGTACTGAAGTACATGACTGAAGCTTAATATTGAGAACAACGCAGCAATTTGGGCATTATGACACATCGTCATAAAGATATTTCTAATTCAAACAATTACTCTTTCCCAAAATAGTATTGT
>JAZOUT010000040.1:0-23174 GCA_045658305.1 Candidatus Aphodosoma sp.
AAATATACTGCTCGTGAACGTATCGAAATGCTTCTCGACGAAGGTTCTTTCGAAGAACTTGATATGTTCCTCACTCACCGTTGCGTTAACTTCGGCCTCGAAAAAGAAAAATATCTCGGCGACGGCGTTGTTATCGGTCACGGTACTATCGAAGGTCGCTCTGTTTACGTATTCGCTCAAGACTTCACTATTTTCGGCGGTTCTTTGTCTGAAACTATGGCATTGAAAATCTGTAAAGTGATGGACCTCGCTATGAAAATGGGTGCTCCTGTTATCGGTATCAACGACTCGGGTGGTGCTCGTATCCAAGAAGGTGTTACAGCTCTCGCTGGTTACGCTGAAATCTTCGAACGTAACATCCTCGCTTCTGGTGTAATTCCACAAATCTCTGCTATCTTCGGTCCTTGTGCTGGTGGTGCTGTATATTCTCCAGCCCTCACTGACTTCATCCTTATGACTGAAGAAAATAGCTACATGTTCGTTACTGGTCCTAAAGTAGTAAAAACTGTTACTGGCGAATCTATCTCTACTGAAGACCTCGGTGGCGCTGGTATGCACTCTACTAAATCAGGTGTGGCTCACTTCCGCGCTGAAAGCGAACAAGAAGGTATTGCTAAAATCCGCGAATTGGTATCTTTCATTCCACAAAACAACCTCGAAGAGGCTCCTGTAGTTGAATGTACTGACCCTATCCACCGTCTCGAAGACGAACTCAACGAAATCATCCCTGATAACCCTAACATGCCTTACGACATGAAACGCGTTATCAACGCTATCGTCGACGACAACCACTTCTTCGAAGTACACGCCGACTATGCTAAAAACATCATCGTTGGTTTCGCTCGCTTCAACGGTATCTCTACTGGTATCATCGCTAACCAACCTGCTTTCATGGCTGGTGTATTGGACTGCGACTCTTCTCGTAAAGCTGCTCGCTTCATCCGCTTCTGCGACGCATTCAACATTCCATTGCTCACTTTGGTTGACGTTCCTGGCTTCCTTCCTGGTTCAGGTCAAGAATATGCTGGTATCATCACTCACGGTGCTAAACTTATGTTCGCTTACGGCGAAGCTACTGTACCTAAAGTAACTGTTACATTGCGTAAATCTTACGGTGGTGCTCACTGCGTTATGTCTTCTAAACAACTCCGTGGCGACTTCAACTATGCATGGCCAACTGCCGAAATCGCAGTTATGGGTGCTGCTGGTGCTATCGAAGTATTGGAAGGTCGCGCTATCAGCAAAATCGAAAACGCTGAAGAAAAAGCTAAATTCATCGCTGACAAAACAGCTGAATACAACGACAAATTCGCTAACCCTTACATGGCAGCTTCTTACGGCTACATCGACGACGTTATCGAACCTCGTAACACTCGTTTCCGCGTAATCCGTGCTTTCCAAGCATTGCAAACTAAGAAACAAGTTAACCCACTCAAAAAACACTCAAATATTCCATTGTAATAAACTAAGATGCGAGATATAAGACACGAGATATAAGACACGAGATATGAAATGTTAAATATGAAGTAAATTTCAAATTTCAACTTTCAACTTTCAACTCTTAACTCTAAACTCTCAACTCTAAACTCTCAACTAAATTATGACATTATTAGCAATAAATTGGAACAACATTTTACTTGTTACATTAGTTGGCTTTGGTGTGGTATTTTGTATTTTGGTACTTTTAATCCTTGTTATCACTCTATTCGGTAAAGTGATGGCTCCTAAAGCTAAAGTTACTAAAACTACTACTACTGGTTCAGGCGATGCTACAGTAAAAGTTGAAAAAACAGAAACAGGACACATTCCTGCTCTCGATAGTGCTGCTATCGCTGCAGCTCTTCACATGTACTTCGACGATGTACACGATGAAGAATCTCTCGTAGTTACTATCAAAACTGTGGAGCGTCGTTACTCTCCATGGAACTCAAAAATTTATGGTTTAAATAACAATTTTACTCGTTAATACGACATGAAA
Source organism: Candidatus Aphodosoma sp. (assembly GCA_045658305.1). GTDB lineage: Bacteria > Bacteroidota > Bacteroidia > Bacteroidales > Paludibacteraceae > Aphodosoma. Next base: position 1,979 of record JAZOUT010000040.1, read on the forward strand.
AAATTCAAATTTTCAATAGACAATAACCCATTCGAAGTTAACGTAACTGAACTCGAAAACGGTCAAATCGATGTTGAAGTAAATGGTAGCAACTATATCGTAACTATCGACCGCGGAGCAAACAAAGCTGCTAAAGCTGCTCCTGCTGCCGCTCCTAAAGCTACTCCTGCTGCCGCTCCTAAAGCTACTGCTCCTGCTGCCGCTCCTAAAGCTGCTGCTCCTGCCGCTGCTCCTGCTGCTGCTCCTGCTGCTGGCGGTGCTGTTAAAACAGTTAAATCTCAACTCCCAGGTAGCGTAACTAAACTCGTTATGGAAGTTGGTCAAGCTGTTAAAAAAGGTGACACTGTTATGATGATCGAAGCCATGAAAATGGAAAACGAAATCAAAGCTGAATGCGACGGTACTATCGCTAAATTCCACGTTGCTGCTGGTCAAAGTGTGATGGCTGACGACAAATTGTTCGACATCGCTCCTGCAGGTGCTCCTGTAGCTGCTGCTCCTGCTGCTGCTCCTGCACCAAAACCAGCTGCTGCTCCAGCTCCTAAAGCTGAACCTGCTGCTGCTCCGGCTGCTGGCGGTCCTGCTAAACCTTTGAAATCTCCACTTCCTGGTAGCATCACTAAAATCCTCGTTACTCCTGGTCAAGCAGTGAAAAAAGGCGAAACTCTTTTGATGATGGAAGCTATGAAAATGGAAAACGAAATCAAAGCTGAAAAAGATGGCGTTGTAGCTGAAATCAAAGTTACTGTAGGTCAAAACGTAATGAACGACGATGTTCTCTTGACTATCGCTTAATTATTTTTTTAATAAAAACTTCTAGCGAGGCAAAACCGAGTGCCAAAAATCTCGCTGCTAATATAATTGTCCCCCTGTTTTAGGGGGACGAGCAAAGCGGAGGGGGTTATCTCTCGCTACTCGCTACTAAAAGTCTTAAAAACTAACGAGGCGAAGCCGAGTACTAAAATCTCGATACTCGCTACTAATAATCTAAAAAAATGAAACAATCAATAAAAATTTTCTTTCTTTCGGTAATGACCCTCTTTGCGGTTAACTTCGCAACTATGGCTCAAGACGCTACTGAAGAAACTGTTGCAGCTGAAGTTGTAGCAGTGGCTGAAGAGGCTGTTGAAGCTGTGGCTGAAGTTGCTCCTGCAATTGAAGCGGTTGCTGCTGAAGCTGAAATCGTAGAAGAGAATATCGACCTTGGAGAAACTTTCGTTAATTTCTTCCAAAGCATGGGTTTGACTAAAATGGTTGAAGATCCTCGCTATCTTATCATGATTGTGATTGCTTGTTTGCTTTTCTACCTTGCAATCGTAAAACAATTCGAACCACTTTTGCTCCTCCCTATCGCGTTCGGTATGTTGCTCACTAACTTGCCAGGTGCTGGACTTTTCCACGAAGACCTCTTCGCTGGTGGTCACGTGCATTGGAGCGAAATGGCTGGTCACGCTGGTCTTCTCGACTACCTCTATCTTGGTGTTAAACTTGGTATCTACCCTTGTTTGATTTTCATCGGTGTAGGTTCGATGACCGACTTTGGTCCGCTTCTCGCTAACCCTAAGAGCTTGCTCCTCGGTGCTGCTGCTCAAATTGGTATCTTCTTGGCATTCTTCGGTGCTCGCCTTCTCGGTTTCGACGCTGCTGAAGCTGCTTCTATCGGTATCATCGGTGGTGCTGACGGTCCTACTGCTATCTTCCTTACTTGACAACTTGCTCCTCACCTCCTCGGCCCTATCGCCGTTGCAGCTTATTCGTATATGGCTCTTGTTCCTGTAATTCAACCACCTATCATGCGTGCGTTGACTACTAAAGAAGAACGCCAAATCGAAATGAAACAAGTTCGTTCGGTATCTAAAAAAGAGAAAATCGTTTTCCCTATCATGGTGACTATCATTATCTCTTTGCTCCTTCCAGATGCTGCAACTCTTATCGGCTGCTTGATGCTCGGTAACTTGATGAAAGAATGCGGTGTTGTTGATCGTTTGACTAAAACTGTTCAAAACGAATTGATGAACATCTGTACTATCTTCCTTGGTATCACTGTAGGTGCTACTGCGACTGCAGGCACATTCCTCTCTTGGGGCACTCTCGGTATCTTAGCTATGGGTATCTGTGCATTCGCATTCGGTTCGGCAGGTGGTGTATTGCTTGCTAAATTCATGAACCTCTTCTTGAAAAACAAAATCAACCCACTCATCGGTTCGGCAGGTGTATCTGCAGTACCTATGGCTGCTCGTGTTTCTCAAAAAGTTGGTCAAGAAGAAAACCCAACAAACTACTTGTTGATGCACGCTATGGGTCCAAACGTAGCAGGTGTTATCGGTTCTGCTGTTGCAGCTGGTATCCTCCTCAGCATGCTTGGATAATAAACCATATAAAACAAAAAGTTGCTCACTTTGTTGAGCAACTTTTTTCAATGCCCTATTGTGTAATGGTAGCACAGCAGATTCTGGTTCTGTATGTCTGGGTTCGAGTCCTAGTGGGGCAACAATAAGAGTTGAGAACCGAAGGTCTTTGAACCTTTAAGCAATAAAATTAAGAATTTTACCAACTATAATGAAAATAGGGTTGCTCAAAATGAGCAACCCTATTTCTTTTTATACTATAAAATTAAACTAACTTATTAGTTTGAGTATCTGGGAATACTACTGATGGCTTAAATGTTTTGGCTTCTTCTTCGGTCATCCAAGTGTAAGCCATAATAATGATTATATCACCTACATTTACAAGATGAGCAGCTGCACCATTGACACAAATCACACCTGAACCACGTTCGCCTGGAATTACATACGTTTCAAAACGACTTCCATTATTGTTATCAACCACTTGTACTCGTTCATTTGGATAGATATTCGCTGCTTCCATGAGATCTTGGTCGATAGTGATACTACCAATATAATCAAGGCATGACTCTGTGATAGTCACACGATGTATTTTACTTTTTACTAAATTAAGATACATTTTATCAATTCATAATTCATAATTCATAATTCATAATTAAATGATTTATAAATTATTGATTGTTAAATTATTATTTATTTAAATCTGATATTATCAATTAAGCGAACTGAACCACAATACACTGTGATACATCCAACTACATAATCAGCATCTTCCCATTTTTCAATTGATTGGAGTGTATCGCCATTAACTATATCGTAATACTCTACTTCAAGACCTTCATGACGATTGATAGCAGCAATAGTAGCATCGTGAAGTTCTTTCACCGTAGTCATTGAATAGAAAGAGGTGCTCTCTTTCAATACTGCATGAATATTTGCTGCCAAAGCACGTTGCTCTTCAGAGAGAAGCGTATTGCGAGAAGAACGAGCCAAACCACTCTCTTCGCGCACGATAGGGCATCCAACAATCTCAATATCGAATTGCATAGAGCGCACCATGTGACGAATGATAGCCAATTGTTGGAAGTCTTTTTCACCAAAATAGGCACGTGTAGGTTGCACAAGGCGGAAAAGTTTGCTAACTACTTGCACTACCCCATTAAAGTGTCCTGGACGGAATTTACCTTCCATCACCTCATCTAATCCAGCGAAGTCGAATTGGAATGTTGTATTCATCTCCTCTTCGGTATAAAATTCTTCAGCAGAAGGCGCAAATACAGCAGTACAACCTACAGATTCCAAAAGGGCTACATCAGCTTCAAGAGTACGTGGATATTTAGCAAGGTCGTTTTTATCGTTAAATTGAGTTGGATTGACAAATACACTAACTATAGCCACTTCATTTTCAGCCACAGCACGACGTACGAGTTGAAGATGACCTTCATGAAGAGCCCCCATTGTTGGCACAAAGCCTATTTTTTTGTTTTCAGCTTTAAAAGCCGATACATATTGCTCTAATTCAGCAACGTTTTTTATTAGTTTCATAACTTATAATATAAATATACTAATTTCAAAATAACAACAATATATAATCTGATAGCGACTATAGGGAGTTAATAGCAACTATAGAAACTATAGGAAGTAAAGAGTAAACTTTCAACTCTCAACTTTCAACTTTATATTGATACTTTTGTTTTTTGTTTAAGTTGGAAGTCACGACCAAGATATTTCTCACGTACCACAGGGTTATCTGCCAACTCTTTAGGTGTACCTTGAAAGAGAATTTTACCTTCGAAAAGTAGATATGCTCTATCTGTAATAGAGAGAGTTTCATCTACGTTGTGGTCGGTAATAAGAATACCTATGTTTTTGTCTTTAAGATGCCACACAATGTCTTGAATATCTTGAACGGCAATAGGGTCAACACCCGCAAAAGGTTCATCAAGCATCACAAAGTCAGGCTCTATAGCCAAACAACGAGCAATCTCACAACGGCGACGTTCACCACCAGAGAGGCGGTCGCCAATATTATGGCGCACATGCTCAAGACGGAACTCGGCAATGAGTTGTTCGAGTTTTTCGCGTTGATACTCCTTCGAGAATTTAGTCATTTCAAGCACAGCACGGATATTATCTTCCACCGTCATTTTACGAAATACAGAGGCTTCTTGTGCCAAATAACCAATACCAGCTTGCGCTCTACGATATACAGGATATTTTGTGATTTCTTGGTCATTAAGGAAAATCTTGCCACTATTTGGCACTACAAGACCTGTTGTCATATAAAATGTAGTAGTCTTACCTGCACCATTTGGTCCAAGCAAACCTACAATTTCGCCTTGTCGCACCTCAATAGAAACATCATTCACTACGGTACGCTTACCGTAGGTTTTAAATAGATGCTCTGTGCGAAGAATTTTCTCCATTTATTCTTATTTTGTTAGACATGAAGACATTAGAACAAGATTCTTATCTTCATGTAATCGCGTCATAAAAGTATTTTATTTTTTTGCTTCGCGGAAAATCAATGCAAATGCTATAGTTACGAATAACGCAAAGCCCGCGAATATATACCACACAGAAGTCCAATCGCCCACCAAATACATACCTTGATATTGACAATAGTGGTTCACAATAGCTTGTGCAGCAAGAACACCGATTGTTGCACCAAATCCGTTAGTCATCATCATAAATAATCCTTGCGCTGATGAACGCATATTGGTACTTACCTCTTTATCAACAAAGAGAGAACCTGATATATTAAAGAAATCGAAAGCCATACCATATACAATCATAGAGAGGATGAAAAGCCATACCCCACTACCAGGATTGCCCATACCGAAGAATCCGAAACGAAACATCCAAGCAAGCATTGCCATAAGCATTACGTTTTTGATACCAAAGCGACGCAAAAAGAATGGTATGAGAAGGATGCAAAGTGTTTCAGATATTTGACTGAGAGATATAAGCATATTGGCATGTTGCACGCCAAAAGTATCGGCATATTCAGCGAATGCTCCGAAGCTCGAAATGAATGGATTAGCATAGCCATTAGTGATTTGGAGCATCATACCAAGAAGCATAGAGAAGATGAAGAAAACAGCCATTCGATATTCTTTGAAAAGAGCAAATGCATTCAATCCTAAAGCCTCAACAAGGGATTTATTGCCTTGATTTTTAGAAACAGGGCATTCAGGTAATGTAAATGAATAAACCGCTAATAATAAGCCCAAACCGCCACTAACGGCATATTGAGCCGCTGTAGGTTGATAACCCAACAAATCGACTGCCCACATCGAGCATATAAAACCAATTGTGCCAAACACACGGATTGGAGGGAATGCCTTAACAGTATCAAGTCCTGCTTTATCTAAAGCGTTATATGCAACTGAATTAGACAATGCTAAAGTAGGCATATAGAATGCTACACTTAGGCTATAAAGTGTAAATAGTGTACTGAATTGAACGGCATCGGTAGTCAAACCATACCACCCTGCAGCAATCATCAAAGCCCCAGCTATGCCATGACAGATACCAAGCAGTTTTTGGGCTGGAATCCAACGGTCAGCCACAATACCGATAAGTGCAGGCATGAAGATTGACACCACACCTTGAATAGAATAAAACACACCAATATTAGCACCTAATCCGGCGTTGCCAAGATAGTTGCCCATTGATGTGAGATATGCCCCCCAAACTGCAAATTGGAGGAAATTCATTATGATGAGTCTTAACTTCATACGAATTGAGAATTGAGAATTGAAAATTATCAGCTTACTCAAAACTTTAAATTTTATTTATTCTGTTTTTTATCTCTTGTGCACGCTCGTAGTTTTCGGATGCTATGGCGCGTTGTAGAGCCTCTTCGAGTTCTTCATCGAAAAGCATGTGAACGGGAGCATCATCAGTGTGGCGTATTTGCACTCTGTCCTTTACCTCTTCTAATATCATCTCTTCGACATAGATTGGTGCATTATAACGAACGGCAAGTGCTATAGAGTCGGAAGTACGACTATCTAATTGCAACTCTTCATCGCCATTCATTATCACCAACTTAGAGAAATAGGCTTCGCCTGACTTACGTACAATGTCAACTCTCACGAGGTCGATATCGCACTGATTCATCATATCGAGCATGAGGTCGTAAACGATAGGTCGTTTTAGTTCGACATTTTGCATACCGACAAGAATGCTCCGAGCCTCAAATCCACCTATTATGATAGGCAATTTGCGATTACCCTCCACCTCCTCCAACATCAAAAGATAGATATCATTGTCGGGTTTGGCTTCGCTGACACCCATTATTTTTACTTCTCGCGGTGAAATCATAGTTATTTTTTATAATCGACACACAATGTGAGTGTGTATTTTCGAGGGTTGCTTAAGGGTTGCTTGCAGTATGCTGTATCCTATATTTAGATTTTGAGATTTTTAAGATTGAATACACAATGAGAGTGTGTATTTATTTCATATTATCAACAGCCCATTTAATGTATACAGAACCCCATGCAAAACCTGCGCCAAATGACGAAAGCACAAGGTTGTCGCCTTTAAGGAACAGATGTTTGTTATCCCAAAGGAGGATTGGAATTGTGGCAGAAGAAGTGTTAGCGCGTTTGTCAATATTTACTAAAACTCGGTCAGGACGCATATTCATACGATTACCCACAGCCTCAATAATACGCATATTAGCTTGGTGAGGAAGGAAATATATTTCGTTAGGATTCAAGCCATTGCGCTCCATAATTTCTAATGATACTTCGGACATCTTGCTCACAGCCCATTTGAATACGTTTTTACCATCTTGATATACAAAGTGTTCGCGAGCATCGACTGTTTCGTGAGTAGCAGGTTTGATAGAACCACCTGCTTTCATGTGGAGATATTCTTTACCAACACCATCCGAACGAAGAATTGCGTCTTGAAGACCATTGCCATCGGCACAAGGCTCCAATAATACAGCAGCCGCACCATCACCAAATAATGGACATGTGTTACGGTCTGTATAGTCGATAATTGCCGACATTTTTTCACCCGAAACAACAATCATACGTTTGCAGAATCCGCTCTCAATATAGAGTGATGCAGTTTTGAAAGCATGTATAAAACCAGCACAACCTACTTGCATATCGAAAGAAATACCATTTTTGATGCCACAAGCATCAGAAATAATCGCTGCAGTAGATGGGAACACCATATCTGGAGTTACTGTTGAACAGATGATACCATCAATGTCGGATGGTTGAAGATTATTCTTTTCAAGAAGAGTTTTCACTGCTTTAATAGCCATGAACGACATCCCTACGGGTTCTTTCAAAATACGACGTTCTTTGATACCTACGCGAGTCATAATCCACTCGTCAGAAGTATCAACCATGTGGCTAAGTTCTTCATTTGTCAAAATATACTCAGGCAAATATGCCTCAATAGCCGTAATTGCGGCTCTCACTTTAGTGTCTTGTATCATGTGTTTTTATTATTTATACATAAGGTGTATTGAAAACGCACCTCACATAGGTACAAAATTCGGTGCAAAGGTACAAAAAATAATTCATAATTCATAATTCATAATTCATAATTATAAGTACATTTTCAACACTACTTTCATTATAGCCTATTTATCAAATATTTAGACATACAATAATTTTATTAAAAAAAGTAAAATTCTTACTTTGTTAAGTTAGAAGATTTTTGTAACTTTGCAAACCTATTTAATTGAGAATTGAGAATTGAAAATTGAGAATTACTATTTCTTAATAAATAACTAAATATCAACAAAATAATTAATTAAACACAATATATAATTTACATTGCAATTGATTGAGCATTGTGAATTATGAATTGTGAATTGAGAAAAAAGATGTACAACATTAAAGATGTATTTCAACCACGCATTATTGAGTGCTTGAAAAATTATGGTAAACAACAATTCACTGCCGACATGATGGCAGGTGTAATTGTAGGTATTGTGGCAATTCCATTGGCAATTGCATTCGGTATCGCTTCTGGTGTAGGTCCTACTGAGGGTCTTATCACTGCTATTATCGCTGGTTTTATTATTTCAGCTTTCGGTGGTACTAAAGTACAAATTGGTGGTCCAACAGGTGCGTTCATCGTAATTATCTACGGCATTATCCAACAATTTGGTTTGGTTGGTTTGATGATTGCCACTATCCTTGCGGGTATTATGCTCATCGTGATGGGTCTTACTAAAATGGGTACTATCATCAAATTCGTGCCTTATCCTGTAATTATCGGTTTCACTGGTGGTATCGCACTTACTATCTTCTCTACTCAAATGAATGATTTCTTCGGCATGGGTATTGAAGGTGTGCCTGCTGACTTCATTGAAAAATGGATTTGCTATTTTTCTAACATTGCTTCTGTAAATTGGGGTGCATTTGCTATTGGTTTATTAAGTCTTCTCATTATCATTTTCACTCCAAAAGTATCGAAAAAAATACCTGGTTCGCTCGTTGCAATCATCATCATGACATTCGTTGTGTGGATATTGAAAGAGTTTACTGATTTCGAATTTGTCAATAGCATCAAAACAATCGGCGACTTATACGAATTGCCCTCAGGCATTCCTGCTCCTAAATTGCCAGAGATGAACCTTGCAGAAGGCGAAACTATTTGGAGCGTAATTCGCTCATTGATGCCTGCAGCATTCACTATCGCTATGTTGGGCGCAATCGAATCATTGCTCTCTGCTATGGTGGCTGATGGTGTTATCTCTGACAAACACAACTCTAACACAGAGCTTATCGGTCAAGGTATAGCTAACGTAGTAGTTCCTTTCTTCGGTGGTATCCCAGCAACTGGTGCAATTGCTCGTACAATGACTAACATCAACAACGGTGGTCGTACTCCTGTGGCTGGTATTGTTCACGCCTTGATATTGATGCTTGTATTATTATTTATGGGTCCACTCGTAGGACTTATCCCTATGCCATGTCTTGCAGCTGTGCTTATCATTGTGGCTTACAACATGAGTGGCTGGCGCACATTCGTATCTCTCTACAAAGGTCCAAAGAGCGACTTTGCAGTGTTGATGACAACATTTGTGCTTACAGTGATTTTCGACCTCACTATCGCAATCGAAATCGGCTTGTTGCTCGCTGTAGTATTGTTCTTGAAACGTACAAGCGAATCGGTTGAAATCCGCCACTTCCAAGACGAAATCGACCCTAATCAAGAACTCGATATTCAAATCAATTCAGAAGAGAAACTTACTATTCCTGAAGGCGTTGATGTATACGAAATCGATGGTCCATACTTCTTCGGTATCGCTAATAAGTTTGAAGAGGTGATGAGTCGCATCAGTCAAAAACCAAAAGTTCGTATCATCCGTATGCGTCGCGTACCATTCATGGACTCAACTGGTATTCACAACCTCGAAGTTCTTATCGAACAATCACAAAAAGAGGGTGTACAAATCGTACTTTCGGGCGTAAATCCACAAGTGCGCAAAGCCCTTGAAAAAGCAGGATTTACAAAACTTATTCCTACTGAAAACATCTGCTCAAATATCAACATGGCACTCGAACGCTCAAAAGAACTTATCTAAAACATAAAACAATAAAAAAGCCTCTGAATGCGTTATAGTTTTTAGAGGCTTTTTTACTATAAACAACAGCTAACAGCTGTTCGATATAAAATTCCTTTACCAGCAATATACTGCTTCAAAGTATAACCATACCTTCCAAGATAGTGAACCATACCTTCAAGCAACCTTCAAGCAAGAAAACAGACATATGAAAAAATTACACTACATCATCGCCGCCATAGCAACCATAATACTATGCTCATCATGCGATTGGCTTGAACCAGAAACCTCATCCAATCAAATATACCGCACAGCAGCTACGCTAATCAACAAGCCATCATTAGGACAATACATATTTTTGGCAGATGATGGCATAGAACTAATACCTACAACCCCACTCATAATTCCTGATGCTCAAAAAGATACCCTACTCAACAAACGCTACTACATAACATTCCAAATCGAAATCGAAACCCAAAACACACAAGTCTACAATATCAACCTCATCTCTATGCAAATGATGAGCAAAGAGTCTATAACCTACATAAACGACAACGACTCTATCGCAACATATAAAAACGAACAATTAGACATCAGCCTACTTTGGACTTCAGGCTCATACCTCAACATTCTCACTCAGGTCAAAGGCTCTGGTTCGGTGGCGCATAACTATTATCTACTCCACAATCCCAACATCAATAGCGACACATTATACCTCACAATGAGATACAACAGCAACAACGACCAACCTACATACTCCCTACAACAAGCAATGTATTACGATTTAACAGAATACATTACAGGCAAATCTGACAGCACGACTATATGCTTCAATTACAATTCAGGCACGCCTACAATCGACACACTCTACCTAAAAATAGCAAATAAATGAAACGACTAATCACAATAATTTCATACATCAGCCTCTGCGCATTGTGCATCCAATCTCACGCACAATTCTCGGTCAACAACCCACAAGGCTACGTCAAACTTACCGACCAACAATACAACCTCGATGCCCTCATTCTCTTAAACGGCATCGATGGTAGCACCTCTATCGACTACACCGGCTCGGAATCAATCGAATGGCGTTACACCATAGGTGGCGAAAGTTTCAATTCTACTCAAAACGAAATAATTCCAGAGCATAATATGCTCTACACCATCTATGTCGATGGCTCGGCTAAATACCATATCTACACAATCGACTACACACAATATCTCGCTCAACTCAATTCGTTAGAGGTCATTGAAGGCGAAACCAAATGCCAACAAATAACCCTCAACGTCGAAGCCTCAATCCCCGAAATCAAATATCTCGACCGTACAAACTCAACACAAACACTCACACGCGAATTTTCACTTACATACAACAACGCCGCATGGCAAGACTCGGCATGGGTTGATGTAACAATCGATACCCTAATATCACAACTCTCAACCCTCAACTCTCAACTCTCTATCCCAGCCCCATACAAATCAACTACATTCAAATTCTATGGCGACCAATGGGCTAAACAACTTAATATTGCTTCTGATACAATAATGACCGACTACACAGCCATAGCTGTCAAATGCTACCCTCGAGGCACAGTAGTCGAACGCGAATACAAAAACGAAAAAGACCGCTCGTCCGACACCGACATTAAAGGCTCAGGACCACTTGTAGTCGAATTCGAATCTCGTGCCAATCCTCTTGATATAATCTATTACGAATGGTTTGTTAGCAACGTAGAAACGCCTAACAACTATCAACGCTACAACGATATTGACCTACGCTACACATTCGATAAAACAGGAGAATACAAAGTAAAACTCATCGTTACCAGCAATACGTGTGAATATGTCGATTCGCTCAACGTGAGAGTAACAGAATCATATATCGAAGCTCCTAACGCATTTACGCCTAATGGCGATGGCATCAACGACGAATGGCGTGTAGCCTACAAATCTATCGAACGCTATCAATGCATCATCCAAAATCGCTGGGGACGCACAGTGTTCAAATCTACCGACCCAGGCAAAGGCTGGGATGGCACAATCGGCGGCCGCCCTGCAGCCGAAGGCACATACTACTACGTCATCGTAGCTTACGGAACCGACAAATTCCCTGATACACACAAAAAAGCAGGCCAACAAACCAAATACAAACTCTCAGGCGACATCAACCTCTTTAGATAATTCATAATTCTCAATTCTTAACTCTCAATTATAAAAAAAGTCTCAGATCTAAACAATCTGAGACTTTTTCATTTCCCCAAAACTCCTCACTCCTAATTCCTAATTTCACCTCTTTTTCTTCCGAATCACAATATATTTCTTTACCAACTGCTCTATTCGCTTTTTCGACTCTTTCGAGTCGTCTATTTGTATCTTCAACTCACGTTGGATAATCGACCGCCTATTATAATAATATCGCGACGAAATATTCAACAACTTACACACCATATCTCTATTACAATTCATAAATATCAACCACACAATAGCCAAATCGGTCTTTGTCAGTTTAGAGTAATCATCATTCATTGCCTGCAAATTCTCTCTTGCATCATCAAAAATCTTATCTCTATCCACATCATATCCATCCTTGTATCGCTCAAATAACGTATTAAAACGCTCTTTTCTCTTCTCTATATCCACTTCCAGCACTCCAATATTCTTCTTATATCGGAATATAACAACAATCGCCACCAGCAATCCCACCACCAATATCGACAACGTAACGACATACACCCTCATCATCTTCAACTTCTCCTTCTCGTTCTCCAACTCCTCATTCAGCAAATCATACTCCCCATTTATAGCACTAAGCCGCTGGCTAAACATAAACGAAAAATCTTCTCTCTGCAAATCATACGCCTCTTCCCAACTTTTATTTGCCTCCTCATATCTTCCCAATAGCGACAATCTTCGTGAATTATAATAATAGTAATCAGGCTTTAGATTACGTCCTAGTGCCACATGCTCTATATATGCCAATGCGCTATCAGGCTCTTCCTTTCTCAAATACGCCTCTGCTAATATTCGCGCATGCCCTGTATAATGCAAACTATCATAACAAGGTTTAGCGTATGCTATCATTGTGTCGGGATGCAATTCATCTCTATGCCACCATGCATACTTACATTTCACAACATTATCTCCCCAATCATCAAAATACTCAAGGCTCTTTTCTAAATAGTATCGTGCCGAATCTCCTTTTGTCAATAGGCACAAATCCATATAATGATAAGGTAATCTCCTCAAATCATTGTACTCCAAATCTTTTCCCAATGCCTTTTTTGCATAATTCAAGGCAAGAATAGTATCGGTAGTCATCGTGTTTTTCACAATATAACCATAAACAAACGAAGATATCGAATCATAATATTGCAAATTCGCTTCAGCTTTCTTCAAATGTATCAACGATTTATCAAAATCACCATCTGCAAATAACTTATAACCAATAAAAGCATTACACAAACAAACCTTTCCCTTTTCGCCCCTCTCTTCGTATAATAAAATACTATTCGCCAAAGCCTCAATATCAATTCCTTTATCACTCTGATTTCTGGCAGACTCAAAAGCTCGCATCAATATATAATCCTCTTCGAGGTCTAACCCCTCTTTCCTATCACACGACGCACCAATAGCCAACATCACCATGGCCACCACACCAAAAACAATTCCTTTCATATCCATAATATTTTTCATATTTAACATTATTACTATCCTGTAAACAACTAAGGGGACGCTAAAAACGTCCAATCTCGTTAACTGCGGGTGCCCGACCAACGGAAGGGTACCTGCAGACTGAGAACGCCTCCCCCACGACCCTAAACCAACGGTCACGCCCGAAGGGAAGTAAAGGATCGAACAAAAAAAGATGCTTGTTTCTATGCTCCCCTTCCACAAATTAGTGCCATTTGTGGGAGAAAAAACAAAATCCATAAACCTCAAAATTCACACTACAAAATTACTAAAATATCCCCTAAAAAATACCCCTTTTTATCAACTAAAAAATTTTTGTGATATTTCACATCCACCCCCCCCCCTATATAACACACTGATTTCTAACAAAATACATCTACGTTCAAAACCACTAAAAATAGCGTTTTGTGATATCACAAATTTGGTCAATCCAAGCAAAGTCTCTAACTTTGCCCCAGAATTTCAAACAATTTGTCTAACATTTAAATCAACTAAAAACTATGAAAAGAAAATTTCTTTTTACAATTGGAGCAATGTTGCTCTTTTGTAGTCTCGCATTTGCTCAAAATGGTGGAATCCCAGTAGAAATCAAACCTCTCAATCCACCACCATACCGACCTCCTTTTGGTAATATCACTCCACCAAATGACTCAATAGATATTACCGAACCAAATTCAATAAAAATTGAAGAAACAAACTTTTATTGTTTCCAAAATTCAACACATCTTACATTGCAATGCAACAATAACGAACGAGTAGAAGTGGTAATCTACGAAATGCTTTCAGGCGTGAAACACACCTCAACACTTAATATGGTAGCAGGTGAAATCTACACTATTGACACTCCATGGAGCGCTGGTCTCTACACCATTCGCTTAACTCTCTCTGACGGAACAATCCTCGAAGGGGATTTCCAAATCAAATAAATCCTATTATTAACTCTTTAAAATTTTAAAAGTATGAAAAAAATTAAATTTTTATTTATTTTAGTTGCATCTATTTTCTGTCTTTACAGTTGTGAATCAACAATGAATAATGATACACAGACCGAAGTTGACTTCGAATCAAAAGAAATGTCTATTTCCGAATCATCTATTGATGCTGTATTATCTTTTGTCAAAGAAGTTTATCCTCAAAAGTATAAAACTTTGTCGTTGACAAAAGAAGCATTAAAACCTGAATTTGTAACTAATGTGTCGTACGAAAAGAATAAATTTTTCGCTCCGACCGAAGATAATGCAAGTAGGGAATTAGATACCCTTTTGAGTGTTATTAATTTTGGAAATGATGAAGGTTTCGCTATTGTATCTACAAAAGATAATCAAATAATTGCAGTTACCGAGAGTGGTGATTTATCAGTTGAAGAATTAACAATGGATTATTCTAATGAAGATTTTGAGAATAACCCTAAAGCAGTAATATCTAATTATGTTACTAATTTTATTATAGGTCCAACAATACCTGGAGGTCCTGCTATTCCAACAGACTCTATAGATGTGGGATATGTCGTTAGAGGACCCTGGGTAACAGAAAATCAAATTCATCCTCTTGTACAGATAAAAATTGGTCAAGATGCCCCTTATAACAATTATTGTCCTATAATTAATAATCAACGTTGTCCTGCTGGATGTGGACCTATAGCAGTAATTCAAATGATGTCTGCAAACCAATATCCTAATACAATAGGAGGAATAACATATAGTTGGAATACTATCATAAACAGATATAAAACATTTTTACCTGCAAGACTTACTTTAGCACAATGGATTAGAACTATTGGAGACGAATGCAAAACAACTTACGGAATAAAAAATGGAAGTGGAACTGACATTGATAGTATAATAGAATGCATTGCATCATATCCAAGATATACAAACGTAAATGCCACAATGAACCCTGAATACGACGATGCGTATCCTATGTTAGCAAATTCAAATCCTTTAATTTTTGCATCATGGGGCATCAACCAAGAAGGAGATACAGTAGGTCATGCATGGGTTGTTGATGGTTGTATTTACCAAAAACAATGTGTACAATTATTTGATAGTAATGATGAGTTAACTGGTGAATTTTATGAAACTCGCGATTATGTACATTGCAATTGGGGATGGAATGGTAACTGTGACGGATATTATATCACAAATGTTTTTAAATTAAACAACGGAGCCCCAATCCCAGATGAAAACACATCTGGTTCTATGATTTTCACTTTTAATATGTCAACATTAGCAATAACATACGATTTTGAATAGGAGGTCTTTATGAAACGATTATTTTTCATCAATTGCTTAATTCTTATTGTTATAAATGTTATGGCATATCAGCCAATGGTAGTTGAAGGATATAGTTGGAATATTATTACTTCATCTTCGCTAATGTTCCCTGATACCAAAATGTATAGCACACAAAAACAAAAAATAGAAGGAGATTCTATTATTGATGGAATTGTATATAAAAAACTTTGGCTCTATTCTGATGCAAATTCTGATAAAAGGTCTTTAATAACTTTAGTACGAGAAGATATTGAAGAACAAAAAGTTTTTGTATATGACAAAGGTGTAGAAGTCTTGCTGTATGATTTAGGCGTTGAAGTAGGTGACACTATAAAAATATTGGGTGATTTATCGAATTTGGCATATAGTTCCAATTCAATTAATATTAAAGAAAATTTAGTTATAGTAGTTGATAACATTGATTTCATAGAAGACCCAATACATGGCAAATTAAAAGTTGTAAGTTACTATAATGCAGACCCAAACTTTAATGAATTTAAAAGTACTATTTATGAACGATATGGCATGACAACAGGATGGTTATATAATAATTGCATGGCATATGTTGGCGCTGCACCGCAAAAAGTAATTTGCGCTTTTGATGAAAATGATGAATTGGTTTTGAAACGTGAATACACGATTAAGGGATATGGAAATGTTGAAGATTGCTATGTCAAAACAGAAATAGTAACTGATGTAGAAACTCCTGAAAGAGAAGAAAGCATCTATTATAACTCGCAAGACAAAATGTTGTATATTGATTTTGAAGGAGATGTGAATGTTGTGATTTATAATACTATGGGTAAAATAGTTATGTCTCCAAATATTGATTCTTCAACAAAATCAATTCCCCTAAACCTAACCTCAGGCATCTATATCGTAACCAACAAAAATAAAAACATTTATTCGAAAATAGTCATTAAGTAAAATTTTTTAACCAGCAGATGCTCAACAATGTGTATCTGCTTCGTAGCACACCACAGTAGAGACGTAGCCTGCTATGTCTCTACTATTGGAGTATTTTTAGAATTATAGCAGTTTGCGAACTTGCGAACTTGCGAAGAGTTCGAATAAAAATACATATAACTAATAAAATTACCAAAAAACACCTCGTATCATCGTCACTAAAAAACAATAAACAATTATTAACTTAAAAAAACTAAAATTATAAAGAAGTTAATTATATTTTTGCTAACTTCGCCATTGTTTTCTTTTTCACTATAAAAAATGACACATTAATTATATTGAATGAAATATTCAATATATTGATGCTAAATTGTTCTTACATAGTTGATTGATTTAACATTGGCAATTATAGCAACATTTACCAACTTTTAAATCATTAATTATGAAAAAAATTGTTCTATTTTTATTTCTACCTATCTTATTTTTTTCTTGCAATAAAGAAAATAAAACCGAAGCCGTAGATGTTGCTTCTGGAAAGAAAGAATATATCTATTCTCCTGATATTTCGGCAAATGAAAATCAACTTGTAATCGTACGTTTTTCTTCTGGCAAAAAAATTGGCAAATGGCCAAATCAACAATGTATTGGAATGCAAAGAAAACCTTGTTGGCTCTGGCTTCCTAAAGACCAAACGACAATAAATTCTTATGAATTATATGAAGATTATGCTTTTCTATCTTATGAGGGAGCAATATTATCATACCACCAACCTCGTTATAACTTTTTCACTGAACATGAAATGTACCAATACACACAAATATTTTCGACAGGAATATTAAATATTCCAGAAGATATATTAGTGTCAGATGCTTTTATACTTGACGAATTTGAATTATCGTCATCTTTTATCATAAAAGCAGGTGAATATCCATACGAATATGCAGATTCCGATTACATAATAGTGCCTTTAGACATGGGTATGCAATCTGTCGAAACCATAGAACGTGCATATTGTATGATTGAATTGGCAAATGAAATTAATACTTATAGTTCTGCTCCTTGGTTCTGTTTCGTCAACGATGAAGGCTATATCGAAGCAACAGACCTACCTCTGGGTGTATTTGATTTTGATGAAAATGGATGTTTTGTTATGGATTTCTACTATAATCTACAAGGAGATATAGGCTTAGCCATGCTTAATATGTTAAGACAGGAAAATGCATTCAATCTAAATAGAACTATAGTTTTAGATGATGCATACGTTTTAGATGTTTTAAATTCTGATACGATTGATATTAGTCGAGGATATTACGATATAGAAGAAGATGATGAAAAAATTAGAGTTAATTTTGGATATATAAATTTATAAATTTTGTGCTTTATGAAAAAAATTGTTTTATTTGTATTTATTTTTTGCTTGTCACTAAGCAATGTTACTTACTCGCAAATTATTCAAGATTGTAGAGAATCGAAGAAAAAATTTGACAATTCTTCCAAGTTTACAACACTTACGCCTGTAACTATCAATGAAATGAGTGAGTTACTGAAAAATGATAAAAAAATAAAAATTATCATTGAATATTCTCCCTGTTCCCCTACCAATTTAACTTACATCGAGTATGTAATTTTGCCATATTGGAACAAACAAGACAAATCTAAGGTTTCATTATATTTGATAGCAACAGATTGTGGCTATTTGAAAACTATTGAGCCTTTCTTTGTAAAGAACAACTTAGACATAAAGCGTTATTACTACAAGGATAATTCCGAAAAGTTTTGTGTGCACACAAAAAAAGTCAATGAGAATAGATATAAAGATATTCAAAAATCACACTTTATAAATGGAGACTCCTTTGACGATTTTTCATCTAATGACTTAAAATGGTTTGTTGCTAACGAACATAATCATGTAAAATTAGTAAATTACAAAGGACTTGATTTTAAAGGAAAAGAAAAAGAACAAATATTGCCAATCTTAGTAGAATCGTTGCCTGCAGATATCAAAGATTTGAATTTTGATATCATAGACAATTATCAATTACCAGATAAATCAATTGCAGGTGAAATCATAAGAATTATTTGGTCTGAATACTAAAACATTAAATATATTTCCAATTAGCAGACACTCAGCAATGGGAGTCTGTTTTTTTATAGCGCACTGCACCCACAGTAGAGACGTAGCCTGCTACGTCTCATTTAATATCCTAATTTATAAGACATAATAGGCTATACTATGAAACATAGCAGGCTATATATGAGATATAGCGGGCTATTTTATGAAACGTAGCGGGCTATATTATGAGACGTAGCAGGCTATAATATTATGAGACGTAGCAGGCTACGTCTCTACTGGGGTGGGGCTAACATTAATGTACCACCTAATTGGGTTTTGTAAGACTGAGACGTAGCAGGCAAAAGAGAGACGTAGCAGGCTACGTCTCTACAGAGGGGGTACGGCGCGTTTTTTAGAATTCAGATATTTTCGAACTTGCGAAGTTGCGAACTTTCAAATTTTCAAATTTTCAAACTTTCAACTATACCCATCAGCAAGGTGCAAGCATACTGCTCCATAGAAAACCGCCATTTCAACAAAAAAACGGAATCTGTTGATTCCGTTTTTATTGTTCGTCAAGCATTGCTTGTGTGCTATTTAAATCGAGTTCATCGCCGTTTTTATCGACAAATCGGTACTGAAGGAAACCTAAATCTTGAACTGGCAAAATACGTACGCCAAAGCCGTATTTCATCTTCCAACGCAAGAGTTGAGAAGGAAATCCACTCTTGATATACGCAGCCACGTATGGATGCAGATGTATAGTGAAACGAGATGTTTTATAGACCTCTTTTATGAGTTCGAATTTCTCTTCTAACTGGTCGGTAAAGAGAATTGAGGGTTTCGCTTTGCCTGTGCCAAAACAGGTAGGACATGTCTCGGTAGTATCTACTTCGAGGGCTGGGCGCACACGCTGACGTGTGATTTGCATAAGTCCGAACTTACTGAGTGGCAATATGTTGTGACGAGCACGGTCGGCACTCATGAGTTGCTGCATGTGTTCGAAGAGTTGGTTGCGATTGACTCCTTCGTTCATATCGATGAAGTCGATGACAATAATACCGCCCATATCGCGAAGACGTAGTTGGCGAGCGATTTCGGTAGCAGCAGCCATATTTACCTCTAAGGCGTTCTCCTCTTGAGTTTGAGAGGCTTTGGTGCGTGTGCCGCTATTAACATCGATAACGTGCATTGCTTCAGCCTTATCCATAATGAGATAGGCTCCACGCTTGAAAGAAACGGTGCGCCCGAAGAGAGATTTTATCTGTTTTGTGATGGCAAAATTGTCGAATATCGGAAGTTCACCATCGTAGAGTTTCACTATATTTTTAAGCTCTGGGGCAATCATTTCGACATACGACACTACCTCTTCATAGGCAGAAAGCGAATTGACATGAATTGCCTCAAATTCAGGGGTAAACAAATCGCGCAAGATAGATACGGTGCGACTACTCTCTTCCATCAACAACGAAACGCCTTTGGCACTACGCAATTCATTGATAACTTTAGCCCAGCGTTTCTCCATCATTTTGAGCTCGTTGTCGAGTTCGGCAACACGTTTTTCTTCAGCCACAGTGCGAATAATCACGCCGAAAGATGGAGATTTGATGCTTTGCACCAATTTACGAAGGCGCACACGCTCTTCGTTGGATTTAATTTTTTGAGATACAGAGACTTTATCGCCCAATGGCAACAAGACCATATTGCGTCCTGCGATGCTGATTTCGCCTGTGAGGCGTGGGCCTTTAGTATTGATTGGCTCTTTAACAATCTGAACCATTATGAATTGACCTTGTTGTAGGACATCTTTGATTTGTCCGTCTTTAGGTAGGTCGGGCATTCGTTTCACCTTAGGCTCGTGCTTGCGGTCGTCGAGGACTTGGCGCACGTAGTTGTTGAAGGTGAGGAATTGCTGTCCGAGGTCGTGATAATGGATAAAAGCCTCTTTTTCAGAACCTATATCGATAAATGCAGCATTGAGTCCTGGCATGAGTTTTTTCACTCTACCAAGATAGATATTGCCCACTACGAAAGAGTGTTGCGATGTATCTTTGTGGAGTTCGACCAAACTTTTGTCTTCGAGAAGTGCAATAGCAATTTGGTCGTTCTGTGCATTTATAACTAATTCTTTTTGCATAATTTTGTTAAGTTGAAATTCTAGCCTTTCTAGAAAATCTAGATATACTAGACACACAACTGAGAATAATAAAAAAAACAAATTTAAAGCACTGGCAATTATAGTGCCAAGTTTCTCTAAATTTGTTTTTATGATTCATAAGACTAACCGTAAAGATTATTTTTTCTTTTTATGACGGTCTTTTCTTAGTCTTTTTTTACGTTTGTGTGTAGACATTTTATGTCTTTTACGTTTTTTTCCGCT
>JAZOUT010000041.1:0-8152 GCA_045658305.1 Candidatus Aphodosoma sp.
CATAGAGCGCGATGCGGAGGGATACATCAAGGTAGAGGGCCATAGCCCATGCACCAACGTGGCAGGCGTCTTCGCCGCAGGCGACTGTGCCGACCCACATTACCGCCAAGCCATCGTAGCAGCTGCCAGCGGTTGCAAAGCGGCCATGGAAGCTGAGAAATACATCGCTGCATTGGGCTAACAAGGCTATTACATTGTTGTTTTGGAAAATAATAACATTAATTTATATATCTATGAAAAAGTATTTCTTATATTTTCTGCTCTGCCTAACACCAATTTTGGTAGGCTGTGATGGCAATTCATTTCCAAATGATGACGATAACGAGAATCATGAAAATGAGCAGCAAGAGATGGAACTTCTTTCCTCCGATCAACAAAAGGATTTGCTTGTTGAGGTGGGAGAAGAATTAATCAACACATTCAACCCTAATGATCAAAAGGAAGCTGTAGATTTGGCGAACAACTTGTATTACAAGTATGAACATTATGATTGGGATGCCATCATGGAAGAATTTGAAGAAGAGTATGATGACATATATTCCACAGAGTTTGAGTCATTCTTCGGTATGCCACGTCGCATTATTGAGCTCATCTACACAAAACAAAATGCAACAGCAGAAGACTTGAATATTCTCCTTACATTGTCTAAATTCGGACGAATCATTGAGTTCGATGATAGCAATAAATCAGTAAAAATCACCCGTACCAATGATGCCTCCATCATTGCTAAATTTTCCGACTCAAAGAATGTAAATTGCGAGCTCAAAGTGTGGGGAGAAAGCAAAGAAATTGAAGGCTCATATACCTATGAAGATTATCATTGGGAATATCCACAAATATGGGATGAATACTGGCAAGAATGGGTACCAGATTGGGAAAATGGAGAAAAGGTGTCCGATGGCAAACGCACCATTCGTGTTAAAGTGCCTACCACCATCAAAATGCACCTAAAACACGGTTCTAATTCATTGGTCGAATGTACTTTGGAATGGGATTCTAATCTCAAAGACTACGTGAACCACTCGTTGAAATTAAAAGTTACCAATCTGGAATTCGAAGAAGAAGTAAAAGCAAGTACCAAAGAGGCTTCCGCAGTATTCACATTCATCGTAGGAGGAAAAAACATTATTACAGGAGCAGCCAATTTGCCTAAATATAGCTTAATTGGTTGGGAAGGCGGTAGCGATGTTACCGAAGACGAAGGCCTTGATTGGTTAGAAGAATATGAGGATAAATACGCAAGCTTGCTGGGCAAGTTAGGTAAGGGCGATCTGAAATTGAACATCTTAAATAAATTGCAAATTGTAGGAGGCTTCACAGATGGTGCGGCACTCGTAGATGCCTACTACAATTGGGATGATAAGTACTCCAACTATAATTGGGACGATTATCAACGTACATATACCTACACCGTTAATTATACCTATTGGGATTATTGGTACGATGAATATGGCAATTGGTATGACGGATATAAAACAGATACATGGGAAGAAGAAGACACTTACAACGCATGGTGGGAAAGACCTTATTACTCATTAGAGGCTAAGCAAGCGCAATGCGAGTTCTTGAATAAGTATGCACATCTATCGGTATATTATAACAACACAAAGACAGAACAAGCTAAGTTACTGATGGATACATACGAGGAGAATGGAACCTACGATCCTGCTGAGTGGTTGCGCTATGAAAATAGCTGGAATGGTAGTTATTCCTACACTAATTTGCCTGATCCAATCCAATATACCCGTTACGAAATTGAGCCAATAATGTACTTCCCAAAAGAAGAAACTGGCATTGCTGTAATGACTTATTTCAACTCTTCTAAATTCTTAGGACTGATTGATTTGGTCGAGGATTTGGCAAATAGTTATATCAAATTAGATAAAGATCATCTGATTTTTGGTGAAGATTTCAAAATTGAAATAGATTATTAATTTCAATTTCGTGCAACGATTCGTCTTTCTTATTACACTACTAATAGGTCACTTGTCCATGATTGGGCAAGTGACCTACGATAGTGTATGGACATTCAATCGCGAATTGGAAGAAATTACGGTTCTTCAACAAAGAACACAATCTATTGTTACACAACAAGGAAACACATTATTGGTTGATATGTCAGCTATCAGCCAAATGCCCAAATTTCTTGGAGTAAGTGATCCTATCCGCTATCTCCAATCATTGGCAGGTGTCTCTACCAACAATGAAACCACCGCTGGCATTCATATACAAGGATGCGCTGACTATCAAACATTAACCTGTATCAATGGAGCTCCAGTGTATTATCCTAACCATCTTTTGGGACTATACTCCACATTCATCGCACCACATTTTTCTACCATGACGGTAGAACAAGCAGAGCATCGTGGAACGATGGATAATCGCATAGGGGGACTTATCACAGTAGAAACACAACACATTCAACCTAAACGGTTCAAACTCGAAGGTAATGTCGGTATCGTCAATAGCGATGTGACACTAACCATTCCAACTGGCAAAAAAAGCGCACTATGGTTATCTGGTCGCTCATCCTATATTAATCTTCTATACGGCAAATGGCTACAGATTGACGGACTTGACATAGGATATAACTTTTGGGATACTAACCTTACATACGCTATTCATCCTACAGAAAAAGATGAAATTGTATTCACAAGTTTTTTGAGTCGCGACAAGATTCAGGTCCTTGATTCTCTAACCCTCGGAGTGAATGTACACTGGCACAATCTCGTCACTTCCGCCTACTGGAATCATCAAATAGAAGGGGGTAATTGGCGAACAGCTATCAGTTATTCAGGTTTTGATAATAATATTGCCGTCAACACACAAGTCGCTGATGTATATACCAATACGGATTGGGCATCCATAGATATCAAAAACAGATTAAGCAAACAACTACGTTATGATATAACGCTAAATGCAAGCGCCGATTATACACACTATTTTTACCAACCGCTACAATTTACGTCCCATGGTAATGTAGGCATTATGGAATTACCAGAAAACAAGCCATCGCTCCATGGCGAAGAGGCCTCTATTGGATTAGACTTGAGACATGATATAAATGAATGGTTTGCATATCACACTGGTATACACGGAAGTATATATTACAACAAAAAGTTTTATGGTAGTTGCGACCCACGTGTGACATTTACATTCACTCCTACCGAGTATCACGAAATTAGTCTACACGCAGGTTGCTACACACAGTATTTTCATAAAGCAGGATTAACTGGTGGAGGATTACCTACCGATTTCTTTATGCTGGCAGACTCAACGCTCCGACCAGAAAGAGCTATCGGAACTAATTTGCGTTATACAGCTTCTTTCCTCAACAATAAATGGACAGTACAAGCTGAAGGATATTTCAAACAAATCTATAATATTGTTGAATCGTTTGGCAATATTGTACAACTTATCAATCAGAAATTTGACTACGAAAAGTACCTTATGACAGGCGCTGGACGAAATTATGGATTGAATCTTATGCTGCAAAAAAACAGCGGCATCATAACTGGCTATATCACCTACTCCTTGGGATGGGCCAAACGCAAATTACCCTCATTAGATGGTAGCGAAAAATATATTTATGCAGCCAGCCACGAAAGACGCCACGACTTGAATGTTGTCCTCAATGCTCGCTTCGCTAAACGTTGGACTATTGGAGGGCAATTTGTATTAGCAAGTGGATTGCCATATACTATGGCAGAAGAAGCATACATGCTCAATGGTAATATGATATGCAGATATTCCACCTTTAATAGCGCACACATGCCACTATACAACCGCCTGGACTTGAGTGGTTCATACGATATTATTAAAACTCCAGAGCATGAATTAGGAATCAATATATCTCTATACAACGTTTACTGTCACAAAAATGCACAATTTGTAGTTTATCGCGAAAATTTACGCCCCATTTTTGGCACATCACTAAGCATAATCATTCCTTCGATTAGTATCTATGGCACATTCTAAAATAATATATATCATTTCCATCCTAACATTTTCGTTATTCCTGATCGCATGCCAAAGAGATGAAATTGACTATTCTCAAATGGTGGTAGAAGGGTGGATTGATGCAGGCAAGCATCCTATTGTCATGCTACATACCAGTTATTCATTAGGGACATCATTCGCAGATGAAGGATTACAATTGAAAGATGTATTACAAGAACATTTAGTGCTATTTGGCAAAATAGTGCTATTTGACGGAGAGGATTCCGTTACATTAACAGGTAGAGTAGATACTAATTATATCCCCCCTTACATATATACTACTACCAAAATTCGTGGAGAAATAGGCAAAACATACACATTACATGCCTCATATCAAGGACGCTCTGCCCGTTCTGAAACCTATATTCCAACTATCGCAACATTTGATTCTATTCGCGCAACAGAGAACCGCAACAACAAAATAAGTATTGTAGGATACGCCAATAATCTTATAGAAGGAGATACTTATATTATTATGGCCCGCACCTTTGAGCAGCAGCAGTATAAAATTTGCCCTATGGGTGCTTTCCGCGCTACACACAATAAAATGGCTATTACAATCAATAATCCCATAAATTTCACAGGAGACGGAATGATGTTACAAACCTTGTTTCCTAAAACGGATAGTACATCTATTTCTATAAAATTTGCAAAAGTAGGTGAACTAGAATACCAAATGTGGGATAGTTATATAGCACAAAATACAACACAAGGTCTCTTTTTTATGCAAACATATAGCAATATCATGAGCAATATCCAAGGCGGTAATGGCTACTGGTGTGGCATGGGAGCCTCTGAATACATAATCTCACTAAAGGGTGATAGTTTATACACCTTCTTTTGAAATAACCAACGGAGTTCTATCCACCTTTCACACCGACTTACGAATTCATAATGATAGTAACAAAAAAGACCTCAGTAATCTGAAGTCTTTTTTGTGGTGCCACCAGGAGTGTTTTTGACCCTAATAATAGGTGCAAAATACCTTCTATAGGCATTAATAATGACTTCAAGACATAGTCTTGTATCTTATTCTTAGTTGTTCTTTGTGTTACTTATATAATGTTGCCAAGTGTTGCCAAAAGATTAATCATTGTCTAATAGTTCTACACCTTGCATATTGTACTCTACGCCATCACGGATAATCAACACCTGCCCATCGCGGAAGATTTTTTGGCAATTGGTTGTAGAGGTTTGAATATCATCAACAGCAGTATCTTCCTCTGATATACATTGTATATTCGTAAAATAACTCCATCCTGCATCTGCCTGATATGCGGTCAGCGATTTACAAGGCACATACAGAGTAATGGATGTTGGAAGGTTATAAAACACATACTCATTACCTAGTGTAGGTGGTACTTCTGCCAAAGATGTTATAGAAGTCAAAGAGGAACAAAAACCAAATTCACCATTTCCAATACTTGTTACACTTTCAGGAATAGTTACTGAGTTCAAACTATAGCATTCCCAGAATGCATAACCAGCAATCTGTTTTATACCATTAGGAATTGTGTAATCCCCTTGATAAGAAGTTGGCATATATGCAAAACAATGTGCGTTATATACAGGAGATATCAAACCTGTGCATTTGTTGAATGCCCAATCTCCAATATTCGTTACACTTTCGGGTATATTCACCGATGTCAAACTAGAGCAACGAGAGAACGCTCCGTATTCAATACTCTCTACGCTATTGCCAATCGTAAGAGATATCAAACTTGAACAATTATTGAACGCATTCTTACCAATACTTGTCACGTTATTAGGGATAGTGATAGTTGTCAAGGAAGAGCAATTAGAGAATGTCTCATTTTCAATGCTCGTGATATTTTCAGGGAGTGTGATGGAGGTCAAACAATAGCAATGCCAGAACGCAGAACTTCCGATACTCGTTACACTTTCAGGGATATTCACCGAAGTTAAACTAGTGCAATAATTGAATGTATCATATCCAATGCTCGTGATATTTTCAGGGAGCGTGACGGAAGTCAAGTTTCTGCAACTAGAGAACGCAGAATTGCCAATACTTGTTACGCTATTAGGGATAGTGATGGAAGTCAAACCGTTGCAGTCACAGAATGCATTACGTCCAATACTTGTTACGCTTTCAGGAATAGTTACTGAGTTCAAATTAGAGCATCCCCAGAACGCACCACCAGCAATTTGTTTTATACCATTAGGAATTGTATAAGCACCTTGGTAAAAAGTTGGCAAATATGCAAAACAATGTGCGTTATATACAGGTGAAGTCAAATTAGGGCATCCATAGAAAACATTGTCGCCGATATTCGTTACGCTATTAGAGATAGTGACGGACATTAAATCTGAGCAATATGCGAATGCCGCTTGTCCAATGGTCTTCACTCCGTTATGGATAACGACAGACATCAAACCATCGCAACTACAGAACGCCTCATTTCCAATACTTGTTACACTTTCAGGGATAGCGATGGAAGTCAAGTTTCTGCAACCAAGAAACGCACGATTTCCAATACTCGTCACATTGTTTCCAATAGTTACCCAAGTCAAATCATAGCAATTATTGAATGCATCCTCACCAATCCCCGTTACGCTGTAGGTAGTTCCGCTAAAGGTGACAGTAGCAGGGATTGTTGTGTAATCGGAGTATTCATTGATGTATGAATTATAATTTTCTCCACGGAAAGTCACCTCTACTTCATTGGTTTTGTCGGTAAGGATGTTGTAGTAGATACCATTAATGTAAAAATCGTGTGCCCAGAGGACGGTGGTTGTCACGAGGACGAAAAAGAGGGTGAAAAGTTTTTTCATATTTATGTGTTTTTATGTTTGTTTTTGCGTGTTATATTCGCACAATTTTCAGACTGCAAAGGTAATAATATTTTTTTAGATGAGCAAAAAAAAAACGATTTTTTTTACAAAAAAAACAACCACCCAAATCGGGCGGTTGCGTATGAAGATAGTTATATTGTATTGAAGGTGGTTATTCTTCTTCGTCGGGTTCGTGGTCAGGCTCGTGTTCGTTGATGAATGAGTGGATATAATCCTCGCCTATTTGCATAAAGTCCTTCACTGACTTGACCTGATTGATAGGTTTCTTTCCGTCTTTCGTGTTATCCTCTTTGATAAAATCCTCAAACCTTAATAGGTTGTCCAGTAATGAGCGTGAGTGGGCACAAAACAGAAGGTCAGTATATAAATTATATAAAGTGTTCATTGGACGAGTATGCCGAAATGGTTGCTGCTGCAAATGACACAAATGAGGACAACTTGTTCTAAAAAGAAAAGAAGGTGATTTTACCTTCTTTTTTTGTATTATAATACCCCGCAAAAACCGACTTTTTTAGC
Organism: Candidatus Aphodosoma sp.; assembly: GCA_045658305.1. Taxonomy (GTDB): domain Bacteria; phylum Bacteroidota; class Bacteroidia; order Bacteroidales; family Paludibacteraceae; genus Aphodosoma. The sequence continues at coordinate 7,330 of JAZOUT010000041.1, forward strand.
ATCAAAAACGGCGAAAAAGTATCAAAATGTTGGTCAAATGTTGCCAAAATTGAGGTCCAAGACAAAAGAAAAAACGCTAATAACCTTGTTTTTAAGTCATTAGCGTTTCTTCTTGTGGTGCCACCAGGAATCGAACCGGGGACACAAGGATTTTCAGTCCTTTGCTCTACCAACTGAGCTATGGCACCATGATTTATTTCCAAATCGGCTGCAAAGGTACTGCTTTTTTTTGAACTGACCAAATATTTTTACACTTTTTTTTGAAAAAAACTGCATTTTACGCTTAAAAAGCTTCATAATATCAAAAAAAAGCAGTACCTTTGCCCTCAAAAATCATAATATATCACTCATCATGCAACTCCAAGTTATCGCCCACGCCCGTAACGGCTTCTCGCAGAAGTTCGGCATACCCCGCCAAAGTCGAGAAGACTCCAGCATTGAGACACATATTATATTCACGCCCGCGTATCGCGTGCGCGAGGCACTACGCGGCATAGAAGATTATTCGCACCTATGGCTTTTGTGGGGATTCCATGAGGCGAAAAGGCGAGAAGGCGATGAGGCGATGAGGCGAGAAGGCGATGAGAGTTGGTCTCCTACCGTGCGTCCACCGCGATTGGGTGGCAATAAGCGCATGGGCGTCTTTGCAACGCGTTCACCATTCCGTCCTAACCCTATCGGACTCACCAGCGTGAAACTGCTACGCGTAGAGGAGACATCGGATAATGGATTAGTCTTAGTCGTGTCCGGCGCTGACCTGCTGGACGGCACACCTATCTACGACATTAAGCCCTATTTAGTCTTCTCCGATAGCCATCCGCAA
>JAZOUT010000042.1:0-6224 GCA_045658305.1 Candidatus Aphodosoma sp.
TCTTAATGAAATCAATTTCATACCTGGTAATGCCTACTGCCTAACTGCTTCTTTCAACAATTATAACGTGAACCCTGAAAATGAAATCAAACCTATCGAATTCAATATAACCGTAACTCCTTGGGGGGAAGATGTGGAAGGCGAAGTGAACTTCCCAGGAAATGAAAATTAAGAAATAAGGAGTAGGGAATAAGGAACAGGGAGTAGGGAGTAGGGAGTAAGGAGCAGGGAGTAAGGAGCAGGGAATGATTCCGAATGACGTTAATCACTAATAACTAATAACTAATAACTAATCATTACTAAATATAACACACACTACAGTACAAACGTACCACGATACGTCTCATCAAAAAATACAAAAATAATCAAATATTAATAACTTAAAACCAAAAAAAAATTATGAAAAAATTATTTATCCTCGCTGCGGCTATCATCGCTCTCGCTAGCTGCTCAAAAGAACAAGCTTCTTACGTAGAAGATGGCTCTATTAAATTTACTAATGCTCAAACTCGTGCTACTGTTGTTTCTAATGAAGCAACTCTTGAAAGAAAAGGATTCCGTGTATTAGGTTATGCACAACAAAATTCTGAAACAGATAAACTTTTTGATACAGAATTAGCAGAATCTAAAGGAACTTGGTGGGAAATGACTACTAAAAAGTATTGGGCTGATAACACTAATTACAACTTCTTCGCTGTTTATGATTCTCTCAATAACACAAGTGGAGCTATTAAATTTGCAGATGCTACCTTTAATGGTAATTATGCATCTACAACTTATTCATTTGATAATACTGGTGAAAACGACTTAATTATTGCTGGTACTTTTGTAAATGTAACAACAGGTCGCACTGAACCTGCTAATTTGGCATTTAAACATGCTCTCTCTCGTGTCGCTTTCAAATTTGTAAATGCTTATAAATCTGAAGGTAATACAATTACTCTCGCTGTAACAGACCTTAAACTTCTTGATAAAAAAGGAAATGCTGTTGTAACACTTAATAATGCAGAAGCTGGTTTTAATTTTTCATGGGGAACCCCTGACTATACTGCTGCTGATAATGATATCCTTTATAGCGTTCAAGGAGAATTTGTTGGCGCAAATGCAATTTCTCAAGGTACAACAGATGATAAAGGTGATGTTACAGGAAACTCTGCTACAACAGATTACAAATATATTTTCCCTGCTGAAAATGAATCTTATTCTATAGCTTGTGTAATTACTGCTACTGATAATGATGGTAATATTGTTCGTACATTTGATTATTCTGGTGGTACTCTAGTAAAAACAAGCTCTGCAGAAACTTTAACTCACGAAGCTGGTAAGTCATATACTTATACTATGACAGTAGCACAAAATCTTAACGAAATCACATTTACTGTTGACGTTGAAAATTGGTATGCTGATAAAGAAACATCTATCGTATTCCCTGATGCTAACAACTAATTCTAAAAAAGTTACCAACTAAACCCACAAAATAGCTTACAAGGGATTGAAACCCCTTGTAGGCACAATGTAAAAACAAAACAAACAAATCTAAAACCTAAAAGAAAATTCCTAATTCTTTAACTTAATCAACTTAAAATGAATATAAACTCTAATAAATATAATTGGTGGCTTTTGTTGCTTGTCGCTTGCGCTATATTCTCCGCTTGCGAAAAACAACCTGCCTCTACCCAAAACGCTATCTCCTTCGGCTCTGGTCGTAAACAGGCACCGTCAGCTATCAATGCTCTACTTTGGGGATATACTACTGGCACTAATGGCTATTGGGTATTTGCAGGTGCTACTACAGATGGACTTACCGAGGGCGCAGGTGCTGAATATAACACCGACGAAAATTCTTTAATCCCTGCTGTTACTCGCTATTGGGCTGACAATCAAACCTACAATTTCTACTCTGTTTGGCCTGTGGTTGCTGATAATGGCATCTCTGATATAGATTTTGATAAAGAAAATAGTAAACTCTCTTTCTCTGCCGACATCTCTAACCAAAACGGAAATACCGACTTCTGCATCGCTGCTGCAGTAGGCGAAGAAGGTAACGCAGATAGAGAAAGAGCCGTACAAATGACCTACAAACATGCTCTCTCTAAAGTGCAATTCTACGGCTTCTCTTCTACCTCTGGCATAACTGCCCACCTCACTAACTTTACCATCACTGTCCCTAAATCAGCTAATGCTGTTTGTACTTTGGAAGAAGACACAAAAGAGCGTACCACCGAAAATGATGTTACAACAGAATATCCTCTCGATATAACTTATACTTTAGGCACTGAAACTTCATCTTTATCTTCTACTGGCGAATTTGCTCTCCAAGATGAAACCACAAACCCTAACGGCACTCAAGTTTTAGAAAAATTAGTCCTCCCTATGCAACAAGGCGGAACTTTCCACGTTGCCGCTACCTACAAAATAGGCAACAACACCAAAACCGTAAAAACCGACATCACAGCAACCTGGCAACCAGGCAAAAACTATATCTATAAATTCAAAATCCAACCTGCTGGACCTATCATCTTCGCCGACGAAGTAATCATCAACGACTGGGACGAAGAAATCTCCGCAGGCGATGTGCAATTTTAACCTTACCGAACCCTCGAAACCTAAATAACCGAAAATAAACAGAATGAAACGTTTAACATTAAAATATAATTGGTTGTACTTCATAGCACTCTGCGCCTCCCTCCTCACCGCGTGCGAGCCTACACAAGTATCAATTGATAAAGATGCTATTGCTTTCAAAAATGCACCAGCTTCGCCTACTGCATTTGAGGGCAACGGCAATGCTCGTTTGTTTGCTTATACTACTACCTCTACCAATGCTACTCCTTCTTGGGTATATGGTTCTGCTTCACAAGGTGCTCCTGCTAATTTAACTAATGTAGATTTTGAAAAACGTACAGCTACTTTTGCTGTAAAAGGTGAAACTAAATATTGGGCAGACGCTACTTACAATTTCTTTTCAGTGTATTCTGAAACACTTGCTGATGCTGCTCCATCATTTGTGCCAATATTCAACACAGAAACAAAAAAATTCACATTCACTTATGATGTCATAGCAGACCAGCAAAACGAACTTTGGGCTGCACTCCTCTTAGACGAACCAACTCACATCGCCACCAATGAAGAAGTCGATTTAGAATTTAACCACATACTATCAAAAATCAATTTTAATGTAAAGAAAAGTACTGCTAACAGAAATAATACTATTAAAGTAGATACAATTTCTCTTACAGGATTTTATGGACGTGGCAAATTTGAACTTGATGTTGCATCAAAAGCTATGAATTGGATTCCTGAAGGCGAAAACGAAAATTTTTCTTATTCTTACATTCCAACAGGTGGTGGTATCGATATCACTACAGACGGAACTAAAATTTTAGCTGCAGCACGTAACAATAAAGGTGGTTTATTAGCTATTCCTCAAGCAATTTCTGCTCGTACTGTTAAAGTTACTATTAAATATGATTTTTATAATGAAAATGGTGTATACTTTGAATCAAAAATAGCAGAAGCTTATTTACCTATCAATGTAGTAAATAGATGGGAAATTGGTAAAAATTACACATACAACTTAATATTGAAAGCCGAATCAAATCATATTTTATTCTCTACTCCAACTATCGAAGATTGGGATAGAGCGCAAGTTGGTGGAACTATTATAATTCAGTAATTTTATGAAAAATTTTAATAAAATATTTATCTCCGTGTTAGCCTTCGTTGCTCTATTGAGTTGCGAAACGCAAACTACTACAACCACTCCTGGAGGTAATGACACTGAAGTCGATGTAGATGTGCCTAAATATGGCTATATTTTCTTCAATATCGAACAGGATACTCGTGCTACTTTAGAGAAAGACCGACTTGAGCATAATTTCCGTGTGCTTGGTTATCGTTACCCTAATAATTGGAATACAGTAAAAATTCAAGCAAAACAAAGCAAGGAGATTACCTATGCTAATAACAATGGAGAAGTTGTAACTTCAAAAATGGGGGTGTTTGTAGATGATAATAATCCAAATTCTGAACTTATAAAATGGAATGGCTCTAACCATTATTATGAAACTCTTCGCGAATGGGTAGGGGCATTAAAGTATTCATTCTTTGCTTGGTATCCTGAAGACTTACCTTATAATACAGGTGCTAAAAAAGCTGATAACACAACAATACCACAAGCTGATTACGAGGGCAATCCTTTTATTACATATAGTTATGATGGAACCCAAACTAAGATGATTGATGTGATGACAGCATGCGAAATCGACTGGACTAAAGCAAAAGGTGTTAGTGTACCCCTAAAAATGAAGCACCGCCTTGCTGCATTTGATGTTGTTGCTGTGAGTACAGTAAATGCTGATGCATTGAATGAAGTGTGGGATAATGAAACACCATTACCTGATGATGCAGAAGTTAGCGTTACGATTACAAATCTTACATTGACATTTAACGGACTTAAATCAAAAGTAACGATTCCTTTGAATACAGAAGATAACGCAGAAAAAATAGTCTCAGAAGGTTCTTTGCCTATCCAAACTTATACCTTTACTGGATTGACCTCAGATGTTCCTTATTATAGCGAAGCTGAAGTGTTAGGTCAGGATGACAAGTTGATATTTATCCCTCAAACTAACACTCTTACTGGAACATTGGATTTAGTTTATTCTATCACATGTAATGGGCATACTGAGACTTATGGTGATTCGGATGATGACATAAAGCCTATTGAATTTACTATAAACGAAGGTCTTGCTGAAAGCACCTATCATTATTTGAGGGTTACTATTACTAAAAATGGTATCTTTGTAAGTGCTGCTACTGAACAAAAATGGCCAGAACATACAGTTGAACATGAATTTAATTAACATAAACGCTATATGAGACACTCTAAATATATCTTGTTTTTAATAACTCTTCTTTCTGTGGTGGCATGCACACCAGATGAGGTTATTGAATCAACTAAAAATTCAGGCAATAAAATACGAATTGTCAGTCGTGCTGTGCCATTTAATGAGCACAACGTATCAACTCGTGCCACCGATGTAAGTGAGTTTGATATAAACACGTTGGACTATTTTATCGTAGCAAGAAAAGGTGATACTGGCACCAATGCCGATTATGTTTGCGTATATTATGAGCATAGCGATAATGCAATTATCTCGCTCGACCGTTCTTCTATTATGAGTAATGCTACTGCTGCCGAAAAAGAAATACTACGTAATTGTCGTATTGTCCTTTTGGCAAATTATCCTGGTTTGCATGAAGAGTTTGAACGCAGATTTAACGAAGACCCAAAAGGTTGTACTACATTAGAGGATTATCTTAAAAAAACACTTATATACAATGGCGGTAGTGCTGAAGGTTATCTCACTGCCGAGGATCTTATGACTATTCCATCAGCAGTTGAACCTACATTAGGTATCCCAGAGGGTGGATTGCCTCGAATGGGTGATTATGGTAGAGTGGTTAATCTTTATGATGAAAAAGTAGATGGAGCGAGCAACCCAGATATTGCATCTGGTGCAACATTTGAAGTACCTCTACAATCATTGTATGCGAAAATGGTATTTGATATCGGTGTCACTCCTACTCAAGCAGGTATAAACGACAATTGTAATAAATTCGACCTAACTGGTTTCACTGTTTATAACATCCCTACCACTATTGATATGAATAGTGGAACACCAAGTGCGAGAGGAAATATCAATGGTACAGAGGATGTAGTAGCAGATTTTCATAATCCTATTGATGGCACCGAATGGGAGCAATCTGGCAATGAAGTATTATTTACATTCTATTTGCCTGAAAGATATTTACGTGCAAAATCGCCTGCACATCCAAGTGTAGCTGGTTATATTGCTAACACCTATCCTTTTGTTTTAGATGGAAGAATTCGTCCAGAGGATACTGTGCTCTGTCAACGCTATAAACCATTGTTGGCTGAGGGCAAAAATGCTACTTACGTAAAATTCAGTGGTAACTTCGTGAACCATCAAGGTCACTCGTTCGACGTGTCGTACGACATCTACGTGGGCAACGACAATTACAGCAACTTCGACATTGTTCGCAATCGTCAGTACAACAATATCATCACCATTCGAGGCATCGATAACTCAAAAGACCAATCGACGAATGTCTCTGGTGCCGTTTCTATCGACCACCGTGTCAATGTTTCGCGTACTTTACCTATTATCATCAACCTTCGTCGTGAAACCCTGCTCGAT
>JAZOUT010000043.1:0-1613 GCA_045658305.1 Candidatus Aphodosoma sp.
ACAACAAGCAACATAATTTTTTTCATAATAATACTTTTTTCGCGCCTACTCTTCATCGGATTTTCGGCTTCTTCCGGTTTTAATTATTTATTTTATTGTCAGTTAATTATATATACAATAAAAGCGTGAACTTTCGTTCGCATCATTTGATTACTTGAGGTCTTCGACTATCTTTATCTATCAAAATCTACACAAAAGCTCACGCCGTAGCGTGAGCGCATAGGCTTGTGCTTGATAGATAAATTACATTGAAGTTGTCGAAGTTTCAAGTAATCAAGTTTGGCTTATAACGCTATATTTAATATGTCTTTGCACCGACGCTTCGGCGCCATTTATTCTTTTTCTCCTTAAACGCGACAGGACGTTTTATCCCATTAGCAAGCGCAATGTTGGCACGCGCAGAAGTTGTTTATGTTGTCTTCCAAAATAAAAACAAATCGTTTTCTTAAACAATAACAATCCGAGTTGTTTTCCCTTTCCGACTGCAAAATTACAACATTTTTTTCAATTGAGCAAGGAAATGCTTATTTTTTCATGCAGAAAATTGTATATGTCAGAGAAAAGATGTAACTTTGCAGCAAATATCAAGTCAAACAACAATCATGGCAAAAGCAGTTTATATTCACGGTTTCGCAGGGTCCATACACTCTGACACTATCACCAACTTCCGCAAATACTACCCCGACCTCGAGTGGTGCCCACTCGAAGTCAATCACCTTGTGGACGAATCTGTCCAGAAAATAAATGATTTTATCAAAGCGAATCCCGATGTCCAATACCTCATCGGTAGTTCACTCGGTGGTTTCTACGTCCTCTGTGCCGACTTCGCAGGCAGAAAGATCGTCATTAATCCCGTCCTCAACCCTATGTCCTCTCTCAAGAAAGCCGTAGGCACAAACAAGTACCGTGGTCGCCGCGAGAACGGCGAGACGGAGTTCAAACTCACCATGCAAGACCTCTTCCGTTTCAAGGCCTTCAAACCCAAAGATACCCCGAACACCATCTGTCACTATACTCCCCACGATCCCAACTTGGGCGAGGACATTAAACGCGAATACCAGAAGTTCTTCGCCCATGCGGAAATGACACCACACCTGCGTTCGCACTTCACAGACGAACACTACATCAAACACAAACTCCGTGATGCACTCTAACCCTCACCTTTACGCGTTACACCTGCCACCCATTACCATGCCATGTGTGACAAAATAGTGCCAATTGTGTAAAAATAACGCATTTTGCGTACAAAATACACATTTGACACACTTTTTGTGCTATCCATTTCGCCACTTTCTCGTGGTAAATTTTACACAAAGAAAAGTATTTTTTATAAAAAGTAAGTGATAAAGGTTACCTTTGGAGATGAAAGTATCACTTATAGTTAGAAGCAGTTAGAGAGGATGATTGGGAAGATATAAGATTGAGTATTGTTTAATTATTAAAATATTTACAGTCGTTGTCTTCGCACAATGAAAACAAAAAAGAGAGTTCCTTGTGAGAACTCTCTTTTCTGTGATTCAGCTGGGGCTCGAACCCAGGACCCCATCCTTAAAAGGGATGTGCTCTACCTGCTGAGCTACTGAATCTCGCGTTAAGCGCACATATATCAATCA
>JAZOUT010000044.1:0-22534 GCA_045658305.1 Candidatus Aphodosoma sp.
TCTCTATCCCCGAAGCTACTATGCTCAAAAAGGTTATGACATGGCGTTTGATAGGCATCTTTTTTGGCGTAGTCACATTGTTGATAATCATTTCGGGATATTTATTCAATTGGATATTATGAAAATACTGATTCTTTGCACTGGCAATAGTTGTCGCAGTCAGATGGCTCATGGCTTTTTGCAGTCGTTCGACTCGGAGTTAGAGGTCTATTCGGCTGGCACATCACCGACCGATGAGGTGAATGCTAAAGCTGTAGAGGTAATGGCTGAGGTGGGCATCGACATTTCATCTCACATACCCAAGCATGTAGATTGTTATTTGAACGAAGCTTGGGACTATGTCATCACCGTGTGTGGCGGAGCAAAAGAGAGTTGTCCTATATTCATAGGCAAAGTAAAACATCGATTGCATATCGGCTTTGATGACCCCTCGCATCTCACAGGTTCTACCGAATTCATAATGAGCGAATTCTGCCGAGTTCGTGACGAAATCCGTCAACAATTCTACAACTTCTACCATCAACTCAAAGAGGCACAATGATGTGCCTCTTTTTTAAATTTCTTTATATATAAAATTTGGTTGATGACTAGCATTTGTAGAATTGAATTTTTATTGTAATTTTTAGGAAAAAAGTAGTGTTTGTTATTTCTATTTTTTTCTTGCTTAAATCTTCATAAAAAAATTGGTTTTATGAATTAAAATGATTAACTTTGCAGTCGATTTGTTATTGTATGTATTACAATTATAAATGGCTCATTAATAATAACTAAAAGATATGAACACAATCGAACAATTGAATCGTGCGGCAGATAATATTCGTATTTTGGCTGCATCAATGGTAGAAAAAGCTAAATCAGGTCACCCAGGTGGTGCTATGGGTGGTGCAGATTTTGCAAATGTATTATTCTCTGAATATTTAGTGTATGACCCAGAAAATCCTCGTTGGGAGGGTCGCGACCGCTTCTTCTTAGACCCAGGTCACATGTCGCCTATGCTTTACTCGGTGTTGGCTTGCGCTGGCTATTACACTATGGATGATTTGAAACAATTCCGTCAATGGGGTAGCATTACTCCTGGTCACCCAGAGGTAGATGTTATGCACGGTGTTGAAAATACTTCTGGCCCTCTCGGTCAAGGTCATACATTCGCTGTTGGTGCTGCTATTGCTGCTAAATTCTTGAAAGCTCGTCTTGGTGATGTGATGAATCAAACTATCTATGCGTTTATTTCGGATGGTGGTATTCAAGAAGAGATTTCGCAAGGTGCTGGTCGTACAGCAGGTCACTTGGGATTGGATAATTTGATTATGTTCTACGACTCGAACGACGTTCAATTGTCAACAATGTGCGACGAAGTGTCGAGCGAAGATGTTGCTAAGAAATATGAGGCTTGGGGCTGGTATGTACTCGAAATCAACGGTAACGATGCAGCTCAAATCCGTGAGGCATTGAACAAAGCGCAAGCAGAAAAAGGTCGTCCTACACTCATTATAGGTAAGACTGTGATGGGCAAAGGTGCGTTAAAAGCTGATGGTTCGAGCTATGAGCGCAATTGTGCTACACACGGTGCACCTCTCGGTGGCGACGCTTATATCAATACAGTTAAAAATCTTGGTGGTAATCCAGAAGAGCCATTCGTATTGTTTGAAGAGACAAAAGAGCTTTATGCTCGTCGTCGCGAAGAGTTGAAAGGCATTGTGGCAGAACGTTATGCTGCTAAAGCAGAGTGGGCAAAAGCTAACCCTGAAAAAGCTGCTAAAATGGAGAAATGGTTTTCGGGTGCAGCTCCAGAAATTGATTGGACAGGCTTTGAGCAAAAGGCAAATCAAGCAACTCGTGCTGCTTCGGCTGCGTGTTTGGGTGTTATTGCACAACAAGTTGAAAATATGGTGGTATCATCAGCAGACTTGTCGAACTCAGACAAAACTGATGGTTTCTTGAAACATACAAAAGCAATTACAAAAGACGACTTCTCAGGCGCATTCCTTCAAGCAGGTGTGGCTGAGTTGACAATGGCTTGTTTGTGTCTTGGTATGGCATTGCATGGTGGTGTGTTGGCTGCTTGCGGTACATTCTTTGTGTTCTCAGACTATATGAAACCTGCGGTGCGTATGGCAGCGTTGATGGAATTGCCTGTTAAATTCATTTGGAGTCATGATGCATTCCGCGTAGGAGAAGATGGTCCTACTCACGAACCAGTTGAGCAAGAGGCACAAATCCGTTTGATGGAAAAATTGAAAAATCATAGCGGTAAGAACTCTGTACTCGTGTTGCGTCCTGCTGATGTACATGAAACAACAGTGGCATACAAAATGATGATGGAGAATATGTCAACTCCAACTGCTATGATTCTTTCACGTCAAAACATTAAAGACCTTCCTGCTAAAGAGTGTCGTTTGTGTGAGGCTCATGGTGCAGAAAAAGGTGCATACGTAGTTTTGGCTGACGAAAATCCACAAGTAGTGTTGTTGGCTTCAGGTTCAGAAGTTTCTACATTGGCAGAGGCTGCTGAATTGTTGCGCGCAGAAGGTGTGCGTTTGAATATTGTTTCAGTTCCATCAGAAGGTTTGTTCCGCTCACAATCAGTAGAATATCAACAAGAAGTGTTGCCATGTGGCGTTAAACGTTTTGGTTTGACAGCAGGTTTGCCAGTTAACCTTATGGGCTTGGTTGGCGAAAATGGTAAGATTTTCGGTCTCGAATCATTTGGATTCTCAGCACCATATACTGTGCTTGATGAAAAACTTGGTTTCACACCAGCTAAAGTGGCAGCAGAGATTAAAGCGATGTTATGATATAATTGAGAGTTGATGATTTTGAGTTAGTAATTAGGCTGTCGGGGGATTTACCTTGACAGCTTTTTTTGTCTATTTACTTACCTTTGGTTCGTGAACCTACGGCGTTGCTCGGCATAGCTAAAGTGAACTTTGTCTCTGTTCTCGCTTCTTGTAGGTTTTCTTGCTTGAAGGTTGCTTGAAGGTATGGTTCACTATCTTAAAAGGTATGGTTATCCTATGAAGAAGTATATTGTTTGTATGCTGTTGGGTAGGGTTATGTTACGATTATCTTTCGTATATCCTTCATGTTAGTAAGAGCAGAGGTTTGATTGAGTGATAAAGAGAATTGGTGAAATCTTTGTGTCTTTTTGTTTGTGGTATCAGACTTTTTTTGTATCTTTGCAAACGACTATACATAATGTACCAATAATAATAAATATTATTTACTAATTATATGAAAGCATACGTTTTTCCAGGTCAAGGAGCTCAATTCGTAGGAATGGGTAAAGACCTATATGAATCAAATGAACAAGCTCGTGAATTGTTCGAAAAAGCAAATGAAATATTAGGTTTTCGCATCACAGATATAATGTTTGAAGGCACTGCCGAGGATTTGAAACAGACAAAAGTTACTCAACCTGCTGTATTCCTTCACTCTGTGATTTCGGCTATCGTGCTTGGCGTGGAGCCAGAAATGGTGGCAGGTCACTCGCTTGGCGAATTTTCGGCATTGGTAGTGGCAAAAGCACTTTCGTTCGAAGATGGTTTGCGTCTTGTGGCTGCTCGTGCTATGGCAATGCAAAAGGCTTGCGAATTAAACCCTTCTGTTATGGCAGCAGTGCTTGGTTTGCCAGATGAAAAAGTAGAAGAGGTTTGTGCGCAAATCGATGGAGTAGTTGTACCAGCTAACTATAACTGCCCAGGTCAGTTGGTTATCTCAGGTGCAAACGAAGCAATTGATGCTGCTTGCGAAAAAATGAAAGAAGCAGGTGCTAAACGTGCATTGAAATTGCCTGTAGGTGGTGCGTTCCACTCTCCACTCATGGAGCCTGCACGTGTTGAACTTGAAGCTGCTATTCGTGCAACTACTTACAACAAACCAATCTGTCCAGTATATCAAAATATTGATGCTAAATCATATACTGACCCAGAAGAGTTGAAACGTAACTCTATTGCACAGCTCACAGGTCCAGTGCGTTGGACACAAACAGTGCAAAATATGGTGGCAGACGGAGCATCGTCGTTCCGTGAACTTGGTCCAGGTAATGTACTCCAAGGTTTGATTAAAAAAATTGCTCCTGAAGCAGTGATTGAGAATTAATTATTTTTTTAGCATGAGTACAATAAAACCTAAAAACATAGAATATGTACTTCTGTTTAAATTAAATACAAGAAAAACATGAAACGAGAATTATTAAACAAAATCTATTACGTCGGCGTGAATGACCGCCAAAAAACGTTATTTGAAAACATGCTCCCACTCCCATACGGAGTGAGCTACAATGCATATTTCATTGATGATGAGAAGACTGTATTGGTTGATACAGTAGAGCAACCATTTGCCGAACAACTATTGGCACAAGTACAAGAGTTATTAGCAGGTCGTCAGTTGGACTATCTCATTGTCAATCACATGGAGCCTGACCACTCATCTGGCATAAAAACATTACAAGCTATCTATCCAAATATGCAAATCATTGCCAATGCTAAAACTATTGATATGCTTGGTGGTTATTATGGCATTAAAGATGGATTTCATGTAGTGAAAGATGGCGACTCGTTGAACATCGGTAGCCGTACACTTCAATTCCACTTCGCACCGATGGTACATTGGCCAGAGGTTATGGTAACATACTCGGTTGAAGACAAACTCTTGTTCTCTGCCGATGCATTTGGCTGTTTTGGTACATTGGATGGGGCAGTGCTCGACACCGAACTCAATCTCGACAAATATTACACCGAAATGGTGCGCTATTACGCTTGCATCGTAGGCAAATATGGAGCACCAGTACAAACAGCCTTGAAAAAATTAGGCGGTTTGGATATCAAGATGATATGTTCAACTCACGGACCAGTATGGACAGACCACATCGGCGAAGTGATTGGCATCTACGACCGTTTGAGCAAATACGAAACCGAGCCTGGTGTAGTAATTGCATACGGCAGTATGTATGGTCACACCGAAGAGATGGCTGAAATGGTAGCTCGTGGTGCAGCGTCAGTAACTAAAAACGTAGTGTTACACGATGTTTCTCGTTCCGACCACTCATATATCCTTGCCGACATTTTCCGTTACAAAGGATTTATCTGTGGTTCACCAACCTATTGTGGTGAACTCTATCCAAACGCAGCCTCTTTGCTCGCTAAAATCAAAACACGTGGTGTTAAAAATCACGAATTCGGATGTTTCGGTTCATTCACTTGGGCAAATGCCACAGCTAAACCATTCGAAGCCTTTGCCGAAGCAATGAAATGGGAAATAACAGGCTACGTAGAAGTGAAACAAGCTATGACAGCCGAACAAGCCGAAGCTCTCTACGAACTCGGTCGCGCCGTAGCACTCAAAACAATTAATAATTAATTTTAAATTTGAAAGTTGAAATTTGAAAGATAACGCATAATATTAAATTTCACATTTCAACTTTCACATTTCAACTTTTAAATTATGCGCTTAATTATCGAACCAGATTATGCCAAGATGTCTAAATGGGCAGCTAATTATGTGGCAAAAAAACTTATAGCAGCTAATCCAACAGCCGAAAAACCATTCGTTTTAGGTCTTCCAACAGGTTCTTCACCTCTTGGTATGTATCGCGAACTTATCGACCTAAACAAACGTGGCGTTATCTCTTTTGAGAATGTTATCACGTTCAATATGGACGAATATATCGGCTTACCTAAGTCTCACCCAGAGAGTTATCACTCTTTCATGTGGAACAATTTTTTCTCACATATCGATATCAAAAAAGAGAACGTGAACATCCTCAACGGCAATGCTGAAGATATTGATGCTGAGTGCCAACGTTACGAAGACAAAATTAAAGCCGTAGGTGGCATAGACCTATTCCTCGGTGGTATTGGCCCTGACGGACATATTGCATTCAACGAGCCAGGCTCGTCATTGACCTCTCGTACCCGTAAGAAGAACCTTACAACCGACACAATAATAGCCAATTCGCGTTTCTTTGACAACGACATCAACAAAGTGCCAAAAACAGCATTGACCGTAGGTGTCGGTACAGTGTTAGATGCACGTGAAGTGTTGATTCTTGTTAACGGACACGGCAAAGCGCGCGCTTTGCGCCATGCAGTAGAAGAGGGCATTTGTCAAATGTGGACAATCTCAGCCCTTCAAATGCATCCAAGAGGCATCATCGTCTGCGACTACGACGCTTGCGACGAGTTGCGCGTAGGCACATATAAATATTTCCTCGATATTGAGAAAGATAATCTTGTTCCAGAATCACTTTTAAAATAAATAGAGCAGAAGGACAACTACCACATTGTCCTTCTCTCTTCTCAAATACACACTCTCATTGTGTACTTCCTTACCATACCCACAAGCAAGGTGCAAGCAAACTGCACCGAATAAAACCGCCAAAAACAACACACACTCACAGTGTGTATTCGTGTGAAAATTACGCAATAAAAATGAGCCAAATCAAAGCAAGATACGAAGTCGAACCAGGCATCAACAACTGCCTGATTATCCGTGATGGACACAGTTCCGACCTTACATCATTGACCAAACATGCATTAGGCTTTCTCGAACAACAGTCAGCCAATCAAAATCTCCATCGTACGCTTATCGTGTCGGATATCGATGGCGACGACTTGGCTACAGAAATGTTCTACCTCAACATCTGTCAAGTTATTCGCAGTCAGTCGGTCGATGCAATTGTATTCATAGGTCCCGATTTGGCTGCTCATTCATCGCTATTTAAGATTGAAAACAAACTATTCTTCAAAGACACATCCGAGTTTTTGAGTAGCGAGTTTGTACGCAATCTTCGCAACGAAGCATTGCTCTTAAAAATAGCACCCCAATTCAATCCCGAGCGCATACAAAACCACTTGCAACAACTTGCCCATGACACCGTGTTTGAGATAAACTTCGATGCACTTTTCCATAACCTCGATCATTTCCGCAACAAAATCAAGCCTACCACCAAACTAATGTGTATGGTCAAAGCATCGGCATATGGCAGTGGCTCTATCGAAGTAGCACAAGCATTGCAATATTTTGGTTGTGACTACCTTGCAGTTGCATTTGTCAACGAAGGAGTAGAAATCCGACAAGCAGGCATCAAACTTCCAATTCTCGTGCTCGACCCAATGGTCTCTGCCTTGCACCACATGTTCAATAACCAATTAGAACCAGAAGTTTGCTCATTCGATTTCTTAGATATATTGATAGAAGAAGTACGCCGTCACGGATTAAAACACTACCCAATCCACATCAAACTCGATACGGGTATGCACCGAGCAGGATTCGAGACTGCTGATTTAGAACGACTTTGCTCTATTCTTAAATCTCAAGACCATGTCGAAGTACGCTCTATATTCTCGCATCTTGCAGCGGCAGATGAGATGTCGCCAGAGATGGACGAATTTACACTTCAACAAATCCAACTCTTCGACCGCAATTCAACATACATTAAGCGCTCATTGCCTTATGGCGAAGCCATTTTGCGTCACACACTCAATTCGGCTGGCATCGAGCGATTCTCTCAGTATCAATTCGATATGGTGCGTCTAGGCATAGGGCTTTGGGGCGTTAGTTGTTGCAACGAAGACCAATTACGCAACGTATGTTCATTCTCCACTCGCATCATGCAGCTTAAAGTAGTAAAGGCAGGCGAAACAATAGGGTACAGTCGTCGTGGCACAGCCGAGCGCGATTCACTCATTGCTCTTCTCCCTCTTGGTTATGCCGATGGAGTTGACCGCCGATTAGGTAACGGACGTGGAGCATTCTTCGTAAACGGACAAAAAGTGCCAACTATAGGCAATATTTGCATGGACCTCACAATGATTGACGTCACAGGACTTGACGTCAAAGTAGGCGACGAGGTCGTACTTTTCAACGACAAACAAGGTCTATCAGAAATAGCAAACATCCTTGGCACCATACCATACGAAGTTCTCACAAGTTTCTCATCACGCGTGCGCCGAGTTTATTATAGGGAATAATTAAAATAATGCATAATTCATAATTCACAATTCATAATTACCATGCGGCTTTTGTTGTTTCATAATTATGCATTATGAATTATGCACTATGAATTAGAATAATGGATACTTATTTAACCATATCATCTTCGTCAGAAGCACTCTACAAAGACAAAGGCAGCAAGTTCTACGCTTTTGCCTATCCAGTGCAGACTATCGAGCAAATCAAAGAAATCCTTGCCGAAAAACGCAAGGAGTATTACGATGCTCGACACGTATGTTATGCTTATATGTTAGGTTACGAACGCGATGTTTTTCGTGCGAATGATGATGGCGAGCCTTCAGGCACAGCTGGTCGCCCAATATTAGGGCAGATAAATAGTAGTAACCTTACCGACATACTTATTATCGTAGTACGCTATTTTGGAGGCACATTGCTTGGTACGAGTGGATTGATTCAAGCCTACAAAACCTCAGCTGCAGAGGCAATAGCTGCTGCAACAATAGAGGAGCGCATTGTCGAGAAAACCTTTGTGTCTAAGTTCGGTTATCAAGACCTCAATGCCGTAATGCGCATAATGAAAGATTTCGACCTAGCAATAGTCAATCAAATACAGGAGATGGATTGCACACTCTACTTCCGCATTCGATTAGGAGATATAGAGCGTGTGCGAGATAGGTTTGATAAACTCGATTTTGTTTCATTTGAAGAAGACATAATAGACGTAGAATAGTAAACTTCAATCAGCAACTTGTTGATTGAAGTTTTTTTATGTAAGTTAGCTCTTGAAGGAATAAAAATAAGCTATGAGTGTATTTATCAGAAAATTAGAAATGATTAAATAATACTATTGCCCACTAAAATTTTTATTATAAAAAAAAATTAAATGTCTATTTTGTAATTAATTGATAATCAATTGTAGTTTTTGCTATGATACTACAAAAAAATGATAAATGTAAAATCAAATCAGTTCTATTGAAAAATTGTTATAAATAATTAAATTCCAATAAATTAATGGATAATTTTTATTTTTTTGTGGGCATTAGTGAGATTTTTTTTACAATTTTAGTAATTTTGCACTTGCTTTGTGACTCTACACTCTACACATTATTTTCTTGAGTATTGTGTGTTTGAATATTTTTATTTATCTTTGTATGTTTGAAATATTGTGTTTGAAAGATTATTGTAATTGATTATGAAACAAGAGATTGAACGCTTGCGCGAAGATATTCGCGGACATGAATATCGCTATTATGTGGAGAATGCGCCTACGATTAGCGACCAGGAGTTTGATGCGTTGATGCACCAATTGATAAAATTGGAGGCGGAAAATCCAGATTGTTTCGATCCCAATAGTCCAACACAAAGGGTAGGTAGTGACTTGGCTCAGAGTGGTTTTGAACAAGTGGAACATCGTTATCCGATGTTGTCGTTAGGCAATACATACTCGGAAGGTGAAGTGAGAGAGTGGTATAATCGTGTTTGCAAAGATTTAGGAGTTAACAATAATTCTCAATTTATAGAGGTGGTGTGTGAGTTGAAATTTGATGGTACGAGTATTTCGCTTTGGTATGAAAATGGTGAGTTAGTGAGGGCAGTGACTCGTGGTGATGGTGTGAGAGGCGATGATGTTACACGTAATGTGCGTACAATCAAAAATATACCTTTGAAATTGACTCACAACAATGTCTCTCAACTCTCAATTCGCAACTCTCAACTTAATGTGGAGTTTCGTGGAGAGATTTTGTTGCCATGGAAGGAGTTTGAACGTTTGAATGTTGAGCGAGAAAGAGAGGGGGAGGCTTTATTTGCCAATCCACGTAATGCCGCTTCGGGTACGTTGAAATTGCAAAATTCGCGCACTGTGGCTAAACGAAACCTTATTGCTCAGATATATAATGTGCAGATTACAGATAATAGAGAACAGAGTGTAGCGAATGAAGTAACTCCCAACTTAAATACTCATTACGGTACATTGCAGTGGGCTAAGCAGTTGGGCATGCCAGTGAGCGATACTACGAAAGTGTGTAAGTCGATTGATGAGGTGATGGAATTTATTGCTTATTGGGATGTAGAGCGCAAGAATTTGCCTGTGGCTACGGATGGTATTGTGTTGAAGGTGAATGACCTAAATCTACAAAAAAATCTTGGTTTTACGGCTAAATCGCCTCGTTGGGCTATAGCATATAAATTTCAGGCAGAAAGAGCATTAACTCGATTGAATTCGGTGTCGTATCAAGTTGGTCGCACAGGGGCAATTACGCCGGTGGCTAATCTTGAGCCAGTGCAATTGTCAGGTACGGTAGTGAAGAGAGCTTCGTTACATAATGCCGATATTATAGAAGGACTTGATTTGCATGTGGGTGATATGGTGTATGTGGAAAAAGGTGGCGAAATAATACCAAAAATCACAGAGGTAGATAGTTCGCAGCGAAAAGAGGATGCAGAACGAGTAGTGTTTATAGATAAATGTCCTGAATGTGGAACTGAATTGGTGCGTATAGAGGGTGAGGCGGCGCATTATTGTCCGAATGAAACAGGCTGTCCACCTCAACAAAAAGGCAAGATAGAGCACTTTGTGAGCCGCAAAGCAATGAATATTGATGGATTGGGAAGTGAAACAATTGCGATGCTATATGATAAGGGATTGATACATGACGCAGCAGATTTATATACATTGACTATAGGCAAATTGGCACGCATGGAGCGTTTGGGTGAGAAATCAGCACAAAATATCATAGAAGCAGTGCAAAAATCGACAGAAGTGCCATTCGAACGCGTGTTGTTTGCACTCGGAATACGTTATGTGGGTGAGACTGTGGCAAAGAAATTGGCTGCAGCGTTTGGGTCGATGCAGGCATTGTCGGTAGCTAAGCGTGAGGAACTTATAGCGGTTGATGAGATAGGCGAACGAATAGCCGATAGTTTGATTGAGTATTTTGATGATATGCGAAATATGCAACTCATTGAACGTTTGCAGAATTTTGGAGTCAAAATGGAAGGACGAGTTGCTCGAGCTGAGTTGTCGAATAAGTTAGAAGGGTTGACCATTGTGATAAGTGGCACATTTGAACAACACTCTCGCGATGAATATAAGGCAATGATTGAGGCGCATGGTGGAAAGAATGGTGGTGGAGTGACATCAAAAACGTCGTTGCTGCTGGCAGGCGCAAATATGGGACCTGCAAAATTAGAAAAAGCAGAAAAGTTAGGCGTGAAGATTGTGTCAGAAGCAGAGTTTTTGGAAATGGTGAATGTCTAAAAGACAAAATAACATAATAACATAAATATTTCATTGAACATAAATTTTCGTAAATTAAACATAAATTTTTATGATAGAAAATTAATGAATAATTAATGGAAATTTGCGTTTATATCTATAAGTGAAGTTATGCTAAAAAGAATAAGACAATATTTTTTTGATAGAGCGATGAAAAAGGTGGCGAGGGTGTCGCATTATCGCTCGTGGGAGAATATTCGCACTATATTGGTATTATTCGAGAGTGATTTGCAAGAGAAAAATGCTGAAGCTCGTGCATTTGTGAAGGCATTGCAAACAGAAGGGAAGAAAGTGGTTACATGTTGTTATGTTGATAAAAAGAAAGCCGAAACTGCAACACTTGACCATTGGGTAGTATTTGACCATAGTCAAGTGAATTGGTTAAAACAGACAAAAGAGGAGTTTTTGCAACCATTGAAGGCACAATTTGACGTTGTAATGGATTTAACAGAGACGGATTGTTTGCCATTGAAATATGTGTTGTTGCAAGCTAAAAGCGATTTTCGTTGTGGCAGGAGTTGTGGAGATAATAGTTTGTATGACTTTGTGATAGAGATGCCACCACATCCAATTGATGCAAAAACAGGCATGCCTCGAATGGATTATAATTTTGTTGGCAAATTAGGCGAACAGATTGTTCGCTATTTGAAAATGATAAAATAATACACAATGTGAGTGTGTATTATTTCTTCTATGCCTCAAGCAAGGTGCAAGCAAACTGTACCGAAAAAAACATCCACAAACCGACACACATTTACAGTGTGTATTTTTTGAAAAAAATAACTAATTAAACATGAAAAAAAATTTGATATTAAGTATAATCTATCTATTGTGTGTTAACTTAAACGCACAACTATTATACGAAATATCAGGTAATGGACTTACTAAATCAAGTTATCTTTTTGGTACGCACCACATGGTGCCAGTTGAGACGGCAACAAAGATAGAGGGAGTTTTTCGTGCATTCAATGATTGTAGTGCTGTGGTAGGTGAGTTTGTTGACGATAATCCAGAAGAGATGCAGCGTCAAATACTTATGGCGTCGAAGATGGAGGAGAGTATATTCAAATTACTTACATCGGAAGAGGAAGCATTGATTGATTCAGCATTACAAGCAGAGTTGGGTCTGACATTGGCAAATGTGCAATATATGCGTCCGAATGTGATAGCAATGATATACGAAATGACTGTGCGTGAGCGAGTATTGAAATCGCAAGTGGGAGATATGGCAATGGATTCATACTTTCAAGTGGCAGGTTCGGAATTAGGTAAAGCAGTGTATGGTTTAGAGACAGTGGATGACCAGTTGAAGATGTTGTTGCGCTCAATACCTATCGAACGGCAGGCTGAAATACTTATTGAGACCATTCGCAATGCTGATTATATAATAACAGAAAATGCAAAGTTAGATTCGTTATATCTGATGGGAGATTTAGAGGGGTTGTATGACATGCTAATTGAGACAGAAGATATGACTGAGGCAGAGAAATTTTTGCTCGTAGATGAACGAAATCATGATTGGTTACCCAAAATAGAAAAACATATAAAACAAGAGCCATGTTTCATTGCAGTAGGGGCATTACATTTGCCAGGAAATGACGGATTGATAAACCTACTACGCAAAGCAGGTTACAAAGTGAAAGCAGTTAAATAAAAAGTTGAAATGTGAAATTTGAAAGTTAATACAGAATAACAACTTTCAACTTTCAATTTTCAACTTTCAAATTTAAGTATATGAATTTTACAAATAAATTAGTAGGAATGGGGGTGGCTTTAGTCACGCCGTTCAAAGAAGATATGAGTGTGGATTACGAAGCACTCGAAAGATTGGTGGAATTTCAGTTGCGTAATGGTACTGACTATTTGGTGGTACTCGGAACAACAGGTGAAACTCCTACATTGAGCGACGAAGAGAGACGTCTGATAGTTGACACTGTGGTGCGTGTGAATGCAGGACGTGTGCCTATCGTGTTGGGTATTGGAGGCAACAACACAATGGGTGTAGTGGAGCAGATACGTAAAACTGACTTTACGAATATTGATGCTATACTCAGCGTGTCGCCTTATTACAATAAACCATCGCAAGAAGGCTTGTATCAGCACTATAAGACTATAGCTGAAAGCACTTATATGCCAATTATTATATATAATGTACCAGGTAGAACCGGCGCAAATATCTCAGCAGAAACCACTCTTCGTTTGGCTCACGATTTTCAAAATATCGTAGCTATTAAAGAGGCATCGGGTAACTTTAAACAAATTGACGATATTATCAAAAACAAACCTGCCAACTTCATGGTAATTTCGGGCGATGATGGTATCACATTCCCTCTTATAACACTTGGAGCAGTAGGAGTTATCTCGGTAGTGGGTAATGCATTCCCTAAAGAGTTTTCGCGTATGGTACGTTTGGCATTGAGAGGCGACCTCGAAGGTGCTCGCCGCATTCACTATAGCTTCGTAGAGATGATCGAACTCCTCTTCGTCGATGGAAATCCAGCCGGAGTAAAGAGTGTGCTCTCATGTATGGGCTTAATAAATAACGTTTTACGCTTGCCATTAGTGCCAACTAAAACTACGACACTTGAAAAAATACAAGATGTGTTGAAAACCCTCGAAAAATAAATGAAAAAAAAACTAATCTTCATAATATCGTGCATATTGAGCCTTTCGTTGAATGCTCAACTCAACACCGACCGATTGACTTCAATTGGTCGAAATGCATTGTATTTTGAGGATTATGTGTTATCGATTCAATATTTTAATCAAGTAATCAAGGCTAAGCCTTATCTGATTGATCCTTATTATTTTCGCGCTATTGCCAAAATTCAGTTGGAAGACTATGTAGGTGCAGAGGCAGATTTAGATATTGTAATTGAACGCAATCCATTTATCCACATGGCATATTATGCTCGTGGATTTGCTAAAAAACGCTTGGGTAAATGGGAAGAGGCGATAGCGGATTTTAATCAAGCACTTGTGCATGCTCCTGATAATTCGATTTATATCATCAATAGAATTGAGGCATATGATGAGTTGGAGCGATATGATGAGGCATTGGCTGATATAGATTTCTTGGTGCGTCGTTCGCCTAAAGCGACTGAATTGCAATTTGAAAAGGGTAGATTGCAATTGGTGAACAAAGACACTATAGGAGCAATGAATACGTTCGACCACTTGGTAGAGATAGATAAATATAATCCAGAGGCGTGGGGAGCACGTGCGTTGTTAAATATCATAATGGAGAAACGAGAAGAGGCGTTAGAGGATTATAATCAGTCGATTAAATTAAAAACTCGAAATCCTAATGCCTATATAAATCGTGGTATTTTGAATTACGAAAAGCATAAATATCGTCAGGCATTAGCCGATTATGACAAAGCTATTGAGTTGGATTCGGTGAATGTGGGGGCATTGTTTAATAGAGCATTATTGCGCAATGAAGTAGGGGATTATCATAGTGCAGTTGACGATTTAGACAAAATACTTGCGCTTGATGCTACAATGTCGGAGGCTTTGTATCAACGTGCAATAATCAATGCTCATCTTGGTAATAGTCGTGAGGCAATAGATGATTTTACTAAAATAATTGAGAGACATCCTAATTTTATACCTGCGCTATACGCTCGCGCAGAGATGTATGATAGATTAGGCAATGCAAAAAAAGCCTTTACTGATCGCGATAATGCCTATAAAATCAAGGAAAAGCATAAAAATGGGCAAGATGAGGATAATATAGATACATCGGCCAAGGTGGCTGTTGACGTGGATGATGAGTCTGTAATTAAAGGAATAGCACAACTATTTGCTACAAATGCAGATGCCGATGGAGCCAAAGAGGGTATTCGTGGATATGTACAAAATCAGGCGGTAGCACTTAATAATCAGCCTAATATAGTGCTTACTTACTATCAAAAACCAAATAACGATTTGCCAATCGAACGCTATAATCCTGAGTTATTGCAAAAACTTAATGCAACAAGAGTATTGCGAGCGCCAGCTTATTTGGTTAGCGATGAAATCAAATTGTCGGAAGGCATGATTGCTTATCACTTTGCATCGATTGATGAATTGTCGTCAATTATAGCAGGACGTATGAATGAGGCAAATCTTTATCTTGCTCGAGCGTATGACTATGCTTTGGTACAGGACTTTAGCAATGCGATTGAGGACTTTTCAAAAGCAATATTCATTGATGGACAAAATGCGTTGGCGTATTTTTCACGTGCAAATATATGTTATAAGAAATTGGAATTCAGTGTAAATAATGAAACTGAAGAAAATACAAATACGCAAGATACATATCGCTATGAGTACGAAATGATTATGCGCGATTATGATAAAGTGATAGAATTGGCACCGGATTTTGCGTTTGTGTGGTATAATCGAGCTAACTTATTAGCTCATCAAAAAGATTATCAAGCAGCGGTGGTAAATTACACTAAAGCCATTGAATTAGAAGACGATTTGAGCGAAGCCTATTTCAATCGCGCGTTGACATATCTATTGCTCAATCAACGAGATAAAGCCATTTCAGACCTCTCAAAAGCAGGTGAATTAGGCATATACAAAGCATATTCAATTTTGAAGAAAATACAAAATAAGTAGAAAGTAAAAAGTCGAAAGTAGAAAGATAAAAAAGCTTATATATGCTTAAAGTCTTATGACTTACTACTCATTACTTGCGACTAAAAATATAATAATAGTAGGACGGCTTGTCGCTGTAGCCCTCGAGGCTGAAGAGGAAAGTCCGGGCAACACAGAGCACCATACTTCTTAACGGGAAGTGGGCCGTGAGGTTCAAGTCAATGTAACAGAAAATAACCGCCTTATTGTGCATTATGCATTATGCATTGTGCATTGATGTAAGGTAAGGGTGAAAAGGTGGGGTAAGAGCCTACCGCCAGTGTGGCAACACATTTGGGTCAGTACAACTTATGGGTTGAAAGTTCAAGTAAACCGACGTCATGTTAGGGCTGCTCGCCCGAGTATCGTCGGAGGGTAGAACGATAGAGACGTTTAGCGATAGGCGTAGTAGATAAATGACAAGCACTATCTTCGCAAGATGATAGCACAAAACCCGGCTTATAGTCCTACTATTATTTTTTTTATTAATTAACAGTATTCTCAACATAAGTACAAGTTATGTTTAAATTCATAGTATAATATGAAACAGAAAAAATCTCTAGGTGAGAGAATCTCGTGGCTGATACACTTTCTCCTTCATGATATATTTCGCATAACAGAAACCGAATTAAGTAAGTCTATGCGTTTTTCGGTTCGTTTGCTCAAAAAACTAATACTCTCAGTGCGTGGCTTTATCGATGACAATCTCATCGTAAAAGCATCAGCTTTAACCTATTATACAGTATTAGCCATTGTGCCTATATTTGCATTGTTTGTAGCTGTGGGCAAGGGGCTTGGTTTCTCCGAAATCGTTGAGGGTTTTGTGGTCGAACTGATTGGCGACAACCCAGAAATTACCTCTATCGTGATGGGGTTTGTCAACAATTCGCTCGAATATGCTCAGGGTGGACTATTTGTGGGTATTGGTGTAGCCGTTTTACTTTGGGCTATTATTAGTATGTTTCGTCAAGTTGAAGCCAATTTCAATGATATATGGAATGTGAAAAAGAATCGTTCAATCGTGCGTCAATTTACCACTTATATTACGATGCTCATCGTGGTACCTATTTTCATTGTAATTTCAAGTGGTATCAGTGTTAAGGTTGATGAATATCTTTCGCTTATTGCTCAATCATCGGTAGGATCATTCTTTGTGCCTATATATCAGTTTCTTCTCAAACTCTCGCCGTTTGTTATTTATTGGTTGCTTTTCACTCTTGTTTATGTTATCGTGCCAAATACTAAGGTGAAAATCAGTAATGCAATGCTCTCGGGCATTATTACGGGTACTGCTTTTCTTGCTATACAATTCCTATATGTTAGCGGTCAAGTTTCGCTTGCTCAATATAATGCTGTGTATGGTAGTTTTGCAGCTATTCCGTTGTTGCTCTTTTGGTTGCAACTCTCGTGGACTATCATTCTCTATGGTGCCGAACTCTGCTATGTTGGACAAAACCTTATGAGCTTCAGTTTCGAAAGCGATATTAACAACATTTCTCGTCGATATAAAGACTATACATTGCTTATTGTTTTGAAAATCATTATCGACCGTTTTTGCGAAGGCAAACAGCCTATCTCGGCTAACGAGATTTCGCTCGACTACAACATACCCATCCGCCTTGTGCACGATCATCTTAAATTACTTGTTGATACTGAGATTGTCTCCGAAATATATATCGAGCAAAATATCGACCGATTCTATCAGCCTGCACTTGACACTAATCTGATAACTATCCAGTTGGTATTCAATCGCATAAACTGTCTAGGATCAGAAAACTTCAAAATAGCCGATGATTCGTTTAACCAAATTTGGCAACAACTACAAGATATCCAACAAAATATCGACTCTGAAACTTCGAAACTCCTTATCCGAGATTTGTAATATGAAACGACTTGCTATACTCTTAATAATTGTGAATTGCGTATTCAGCATTGTGCATTCGCAAATTGTACGCTGTGGAGCTGACCGTATCGACCAATATCTTCCATTGCTACAAGAGAAGCGTGTTGGCATCGTAGCTCACAAGGCAAGTTATATATATACTGGCGTTTTTAAGCGAAAAGATGTTCGCCGCTACAACTTGAATGGCGACACTCATCTTGTTGATTTTCTTGCTGCTCAAAATGTCAATATAGAGTGTGTGTTTGCTCCAGAGCATGGTTTTCGTGGTACTGCCGATGCAGGAGAAAAGGTGTCGAGTGGGGTAGATACTCAAACTGGTATTATGGTGCGTTCGCTCTATGATGGCAACACTGGTCGTCCTAGCGATTCGATTATGGCATTGTTGGATGTCGTTCTCTTTGACCTTCAAGATGTTGGGTTGCGTTATTATACCTATCTCACCACGATGGTTAAAATGATGGAAGCATGTGCTACGCACAATGTGCAAATGATTATTCTCGACCGTCCAAATCCTAATGGACATTATGTCGATGGTCCTATACTTGATATGAAATATCGTTCGGCTGTGGGGTATTTACCTGTACCCGTGGTGCATGGTATGACTCTCGGTGAAATTGCCCACATGGTGAATGGCGAGGGATGGTTGCCTGATTCTGCGCAATGTAATATTACTGTCATTACTTGCGAAAATTACACTCACAACACTCTTTATCAGTTACCTGTAGCTCCATCGCCGAACCTACCTAATATGCGAAGCGTCTATCTATATCCCGCAATGTGCTACTTCGAAGCTACACCTGTGAGCCTTGGTCGTGGCACGGATTATCCATTCCAATGCTATGGTCATCCAAATATGTTGGGGTATGATTATAGTTTTACACCAACATCACGCTTTGGGGCAAAGACGCCACCACAACAAGATTTGAAGTGTTGGGGAGTTGACCTTAGTGTAGAACCATCGCTCGATACAATATTTAGCCGTGGGGTTGACCTTACTTATTTAATCGATGCATATAATAATCTTCACCTTGGCGACCACTTTTTCCGCCCATTCTTTGAGAAGTTGATTGGTGTGGATTGGGTACGTAAAATGATAAAATCAGGAAAAACTGCCGATGAAATTCGTGCTATGTGGAAGGATGATGTGGCAAAATTCCGCCAAAAACGAGCTAAATACCTCCTTTATGAAGAGTAAATATATTTGATATATAAATACTTAATTCATTAAGTGAAAATACTCATCTAAAAACTTGCATATATCAAATAAATGTCGTACCTTTGCACCCGCAAATAAGAAAGAAGATATTAAATATTGATACCGAATGGTAATTTTCAATTCTTAATTCTCAATTCTCAATTCAAATTGGTGCCATAGCTCAGTTGGTAGAGCAAAGGACTGAAAATCCTTGTGTCCCCGGTTCGATTCCTGGTGGCACCACAAAAGAAATCAAGCAGTTATCTTTATTGGGTAACTGCTTTTTTGTTGTTATATGATTGTTTTAAGGAGTCTATGTAAACCAGTGTGTAAACCGAGATGTAAACCATAAAAACTATGACAACAACCATTAATGTACTATGTTAGCGTGAATTCGATATAAAACGCCGCATGGCATCTGTGTCATCCGTAGAACGACTTCTTGCGATAAGTGAGGGCAATGGAATTTATTCCAATTGCCGAACGTAGTAAGAATCACGACTGAAAGGAGTACTTCTTGCGATAAGTGAGGGCAATGGAATTTATTCCAATTACCGAACGTAGCAATAATCACGACTGAAAAAGTATTTTGACGTAATCAAAGAGCGAATTTTGTCATAAACGAGAGCAAAAGCAAAATTTATTTGGGTTATGCCGAGTGTAAACAAAATCTTGATAAAAATCGTTAAATCCAGACGGCAAAAAATCTTTTAAATCTGTGTAATCTGTGGGAGATAAATTAAAACCGGATGGCATGCAAAGCATAAATTCCGTGTTTTCCGTGAATTCCGTGAGAGATAAAAATTATATCGAACTCACGTTAAATTATATTTCATCGATATTATTTTAAAGGGACGCTTATCATAGAGCGTCCTTTTTTTATGCTCAAAAACATAAAAAATAATCAACAAAAATTTTGTTTTATTAAGAAATAAATATTACATTTGCCGTTGCCGATTCCATGCCGGGGCGTCTGCCTTATGATAGGGTGGGATTGGCAGACATATAAAAAATGGCGTTTACTATAACGCTTTGATATTCGTTGTCTTAGAACTTCGCAAACTCTAATTAGCAAACCCGAATACAAAGCAATGGTAGATGTTCATGGGTGTATTGTATATAGCCAATATGCATCTAAAGTAGAAAAATTTAGATTTTTATTGATGTTTTGATGCTATTTTAATACTGATTAAAATGGTAAAGAACTTATAAAAATAGAAAATTCTATTAGGATTAGCAGTTGGTACAATATATCGGCGTGGACTTCTGCATTGCTCGTTTGGTTTGCTGGCAATGCGAAGGCCCTAAGACGTGAAACGAGTAATAGATGAAGTTTCACGCTTTTTTTATGTCTTGTTGTATATTTTTGTGAATATATTAATTAAAATTTTTATTATATTAAGTTTTATTTTATAGGGTGTTATTAGGTTTGTTTTTACTTGGTATATTTACTTCGTATTTGTATTGGAAAATATATTTGGTAGGATGAAGTATTAAATTCCCACACCTTATTTTTTTATCCGCTTTCTTCTGGGAATTAAGAAAGCAATAAAATTAAATATTTGTTATGATATTTCCGTCTTATTCTAAATTAGAACAAAATGCTATTCTTCATTTGGCTGCAGCAATTGCATTTAATGATGTTTGGAAAGATAATGAAAGAAGATTGCTAAATGCAATAGGTTATCGTTTTAATTTTTCAAATTATGAAATAGGTGAAGCTATTATGATGGATAGGCAGCAAGCTATTATTATTGCGAAAGGTATGGATGATAATAAAAAAAGAATGGCAAGTTGTTTATTTCAATCAGCAGCTATGGCTGATGGTGATATGAGAATGGGAAAGCCTCAATGGGATAACTATTTTGATGTTGCAGAACAATGTAATATCCCTATGAACATTCCATTTTCAGAAGCATTAGAGATAACACATCAGTACTTAGGTTGCTAATATAAAAACTATAATGTAAAATAAATCATCTATTTGGATTTTAAATTTTTAATACTATGGTACATTTTGATTCTTATGTAAAAAACGTTTTGGGAACACTTAAGGTTTGTGGCGTTCCTGTTATGGCAATGAGAGGTTGTTGTGATGACGAAAATCTTTTTTCTGGCGCAGATTTATATGGAAGTGTTGGCGTTAATATCGCTGATGGTTTTGTAAATGCATTAGGGCATGGAGATATGTACATTTTTAAGGGAAACAATGGCGAAGTAAAAGGAGTTTTACTAAGTAATGTTTCGTCTAAGTTTCTCAATATTATTAAAGGTAATGGAATGCTTTATGGAACAAGGTACAAAACAATAAAAAGTCTATACTCAAACGATTACGTTATTTATTTTTAAGATAATTTTGTCTCTCATATTTAGAATGTTAAATTTTAATTAAATAGTAAATTGCTATGTTCGGAATGTTTTGCTTAAATCAAGATAGCCTACAACGAATTCGAAATATTGAAACCGGTTTTAGAAATTATCCTCCATTTTTAACTTATCAAATTAGATCATATTTATATGATATGAGAGCTGGATGTCATGCAATAGAAATTACTCGTGATGGTAAGTTGGTGAATTTATATCTATTTTATCCAGATGCAAGTGGAAATGGAAAGATTGGCTCTATCGCTTTATACGGAATTCATCTACAAGCTCATTATAATACAATGCGCTCATCAATGACTATTTTTGGAATGCCTATTTCTGACATTTCATTTGACTCAGGAATAGAAACTTTTTTAGATATTACCCTTAATTATTAAACGTGTATGTTAGATTTAGTCTTAAAATCAACTCATCATCAACGTTACCAGAATGGTATTCCTGTTATGGGAGCACAGTATTGTAATAGAACAATTAAAATTGAAAATAAAGTTTTCAAAGAAATGTTTAATGGTTTAGATGTAAGCCCCAAACAAGGTTTCCTTGTAACAATGTGGAATATGGATACACCCAATCCAACTCCGCAAATGCAACCAAAACTTATGGAAATGGTTACAAATACGGATGACAAAATATTATTACGTGGAGTTGTTCTTAAAACAATGGGTGTTGTCGCATACGACAATAAGGATTATGGAATGACTCTTCATCTTAAAAATAGAAATGTTGTAAAATGTGTGTTACATTTATATGACAGAGGTGTAGATATTGAATATGATGAATTTACAAGATAAATATAAATTTTTCCTTAACTAAAATTTTATTACTATGAACTTAAGTTTTTATGACAAAATGGCTCTTTCAACTTTCTCATCGTTAGAGAAACAATCGCTTTATCAAGTACTTTGTAGTGTAATGATAGTCGATGGTAATAGAGATTCAAGAGAGATTGCCATAATTAATGAAGTAAATCAAATTATGGGTATTACTGTTGCTGATGTTGAAGCTTCACGTAAATTGTCAGAGTCAACTATGACAAATACTCTTCGTAATATGGATACGATAAAGAAGGTTTATGTTGCAAAATTTATGGCTCAAATTATTCTTGCAGATGGTACAGTTACACCAAAAGAAGAACTTTTCTTTAATTATATGCATCAAAAATTAGGATTGCCTAATGTAGATTAAAAATATATAA
>JAZOUT010000045.1:0-34073 GCA_045658305.1 Candidatus Aphodosoma sp.
CGGAGGAGCACGCAATGAAGAGAGAGTCAAGTGAAACGACTCAACGTGCAAAGAAGAGGGGGTAAGAAATTCGCAAAAAAGCGAGAAATAAGGCGTAACATCTGCATTTTCGTCAGATGTCAACGCAGTAAAATCAGATAAAGATTTGAGTAGAACAAACTCGATACCCGAGTGAGTATGCGATGAGGTTTTATAAGGGTGCGAGTGAGTAAACACCTTATTATCAACAACGTGAGTATGCAGACACAACGAAAGGCAAGCCAAATAGCTCACCATCAAAAGTGTCATAAACACACCTACAAAATGTTGAATTCTACAGTTCTTCATTTTCTAATTTTTCGGAGTGCAAAATTACAAAAAAAAGTGCACTATACAAAATATAATGCACATTTATGATAAATTTTCGATAAATAAAATGAATGAACACACAATGAGAGTGTGTATTAGCAAATGACTGTTTTCTTCGGTACAGTTTGCTTGCACATTGCTTGAAAGTTGGTCAACGAAACACACAATGAGAGTGTGTATTCTGCTCATTAACCTACCATAGCATTGAGGATTTCTTTGACTTTGTCAGAGATAGCGCGACCTTCGGCTTTGCCGGCGAGTTGTTTGCTGGCTACGCCCATAACCTTGCCCATATCTTTTGGTGATGTTGCACCTACTTGCTCGATAATGGCTTTGACAGCCTCTGTGAGTTCGGCATCTGACATCATTTGTGGGAGATATTTGTTATAAACCTTGACTTGTGCGAGATATTCGTCGGCAAGGTCTTGACGACCTTGTGAGGCGAATACTTCGGCTGTGTCTTTGCCTTGTTTTGCCATTTTTTGGATTACTTTGATAGCTGCAGCGTCGGTGAGTTCGCCTGCATTCTCCTTCGATGTTTTTGCTTCGAGGAGTTCTTTTTTGATACCACGTAGAGCTTCGAGTTCTACTTTATTGCGCGCGAGCATCGCTTTTTTGATGTCTTCGCTGATTTGTTCAAATAATGCCATATTAATTTTTTTTAGACATGAAGACAGGAGAACATGATTTTTTTATTTTCATAAGACAGAATAACAAAAAAACATAAAAATATGGTTTAATAAATTGTGTTATTATGTTCTTATGTCTTCTCTATTTTCTTGTCTTCCTGTCTTTTTTATTAAATAATTGTATGTTTAATTTCGTTTGATTGCTGGGACGGACTCCATGTAGCGGAGCATTTCGTCGTCGTCATCGATTTGGTCGAGGGAGATTGATACTTTTGATTCGTCTTTGGTGGTTGTGCCATAGAGTTGATTTTTGAAATCGTCCATCAAATCGACTGGTTTTGATTGCCAAGGGTATTTTGGTGTATCTTTCACTGCCTCGTGTTGTGGTTCGACCTCTTGTGGTTCTTCTCCATCGGAATATTTTTTACCAGAAGCAGCTGCCTCTTCGCGTTTACGACGTAATTCTTCGCGCAAATCTTCAGGCACTACGCTCATTTCGGAACCAGTGGCGAGAAGTGTTACTTTTACTTTTTCGCCGAGTTTGTCATCGAATGTAACACCCCAAATAACCTCGATATCGTCGCCCATTTGAGCCATGAAATCGTTGATTTCACCAACTTCGCTCATCACAACTGGATTGGTTTGCGAACAGTAGAAGTTAAGGAGAATTTTCTTAGATTTGTGAATATCGTTGTTGTTGAGGAGAGGAGAATCGAGAGCGTCGTTAATAGCAGCAGTAACACGGCCTTCGCCTTCGCCATAGCCCGAATTCATAATTGCAACGCCACCATTGCGCATAATAGTGCAGACATCGGCAAAGTCGACATTGATATGTCCGTCGATAGTGATGATTTCGACAATGCCACGCGCAGCATTGGTGAGCACGTTGTCGGCAAGTCCGAATGCGTTGGAGAGTTCCAAATCTGGATAAACAGAACAGAGGCGTTCGTTATGAATCACTAACAAAGCATCGACATTCTCGCTCATAGCGGCTACGCCTTCGAGGGCTTGACGTATTTTGCGTTTACCTTCGAAAAGGAAAGGAATAGTGACGATACCAACAGTGAGGATGCCTAATTCACGGGCAATAGATGCTACGAATGGAGCAGCACCAGTGCCTGTACCACCGCCCATACCAGCAGTGATAAATACCATCTTAGTGCCATCGTTGAGCATAGCGGTAATATCTTCACGCGCCGCTTCGGCAGCAGCAAGCGCTACTGAAGGTTTGTTGCCTGCGCCAAGTCCTTCGCCTATCAATATTTTAGTTGGCACAGGGGAATGAATAAGGGCTTGTTGGTCGGTATTACACACGACAAAAGTAACCTCTTCGATTCCTTGATTATACATGTGGTTGACGGCATTACCACCGCCACCACCAACGCCAACTACTTTGATAATTGAGTTTGATTTGTCAGCCATAATATATTGTGTTGTTAGATCAGTCATACGAGTTGAAAGTTGAAAGTTGAAAGTTGAAAGTTATTCTAACCCCCTCGGTCTTCGACCACTCCCCCTAAAACAGGGGGAGAATATCGGGGAGACTCAGTTTTTATGCGTTATCTTGTTCCCTATTACTTATTACTTATTACTTGTTACTTATTTTATTGTTGGTTCTTCTGGGTCTTCGAATAATGTGCCTACATTGGCGGTAAATATATCTTTCCAAGAAGATCTTTTTTTCTCTTTTTTAGGGACAATTGGTTTGTTTTCTGGTTCTTCTACTTTGCGCTCATGAATAGATTCTTCGGTTGCATTCAACAATAAACCAACGAGCAAAGCGTATTCGGTATCGGAATATTTCTCGACCGATTCGGCATCCAAATAGTGAGCAAATGAGCCAAAGCGAATAGGCATGCCTGTTTCTTGCGCCAAGAATTGCTCAAAATCAGCCATACGAGATGCACCACCAGTAACCACTATACCAGCACGCAATTGTTCGGCATAACCAGAACGCTTAACCTCTTCCATACAAAGCATAACAATCTCGGCAAGGCGGGCTTTGATGATTTTAGTCATTTCGCTTTTGAGTATGAGACGTGGTTCAGTGCCTGGTTTTGAAGGGATTTTAATTCGGAGGTCTTTGCCATCAGGGCTTGCAAGAGGCGAACCATATTTCATTTTAAATAGTTCAGCTTCAGTTAGGCTTATATTCAACTCGCAAGCCTCATTAGCCAAGTCGTTGGTGATATGTTTGCCACCAAAAGGAACTACTGCCACATGGCGCAAATAGCCATTTTGATAGACAACGACAGAGGTAGTAGTTGCACCAAAATTGATATGCACCACACCTTCGGATTTGTCGTCAGCAGTAAGAACAGCATCAGCCATTGCGATAGGAGCCAATGTTTCGTAATTAACATCAGTGAATTGAACAGCACGATCGACACATTTAGCTAAATTATCTTGAATATCGGCACGGCCCAAGACAATCAAATAGTTGGCAGCAATCTCGCGACACACAATGCCATTAGGTTCACGCACATGTTCGCCATCGACGATATATTCCTCATTAGTAATAGAATAGAGAGCCTTATCGGTATTGATTTCATCGCGCAAATCGTTACGCAAGAACGAGAGTTCGCCTTGTGTAATTTCAGTAGAAGTGGAAAAAGTACGGCTCACATTGCCACGCACCGAACGCAATGAACGACCATTGACCGCAGTATAAAAACTATTGATATCGTACTTTTTACCTAATTGAAGTTCCAAACGGTTCTCCAATTTCTTAGCCATAGAAGCCAACAACAATGCCACATCGGCAGGTTTCTTCACAATACCGTGTTGAATACCCTCAGCCGGTGTCTCCTCGGTTTCTAACGCCAACACCTTCAATGTCCCATCTGATTGACGCTCTGCCGCCATCATCATTATGCGGGAATTTCCTAAATCTACTGATACGAACATACTTTTTTTCAATTCTCAATGCACAATTCACAATGCACAATTATAATTGCATTATAAATCATGTATATGTTGTTATTTACTTTTCAAAAACTTTTTATTTAAATATTTAATCCAAATGGCGATTATGCATTGTGCATTATCGACATACTACTTGGTCGCGGAATTCGAGGTTTATGACCGAATATTTGTCCCAAGAGTGATATTTTGGTAATACTTTTAAAAATTTATCTAATTTTTTGAGTTTGGCTTCGTAGCGGTCTAACGAGCCCATTTTAATTATGAAATCGCCAACACGTGGCACTAACTCTACTTTGTTGTCGGGATAGACATAGATTTGAGTGAACGCAGAACGCCAACGACTTTCAGACTGCAAATATACAATAAAATCGTATAAGTTGGTTATGGCAAACTCAAAATTTACATTTCCTGTTACAACGGGTACGTATGCTGAGAATTTGATTGATGTGGACATGCGTTTGCGCTCATTGTCGATGTAATAACTTCTGCCCTCCTCCATCACACGGAACACAGGTACACGTTGCGTAACTGCCACATTAACATCGCCATTGGTAGCAAAATAACATTTCACACTCTTAATCATATTGAGCTTCAAGAGCGACACCTCCATTTCGGTAAGATCAATATCGGAATGTAGCTTGCCTACAGGATAAACACCCGAATTTTGCAATTGCACCTGGACATCGTTCTCGGAAATGAACTTGAAATCGTCGTAATCGGCGACAGAAAGGTGGATGTTCTCGCATTTTTTTGTGTCGTTAGATGGCACAACAAAGGCAAGTACAACAACCAATCCTCCCACAAGCAATGTGATTAGAACTGAAAATAATATTTTATGCCACAATTTCATAAACTCTAAATTCTAAACTCTAAACTCTCAACTATTTTTGGTATATAAGTATCTATATCGCCAGCACCTACGGTCAATAAGACATCGAAATCGAGAGTTTTGAGTGTATTGATTAACTCGGCTTTTGTTGTCAATCGTTTGACAGGCGAAGTAACCTCATCGAGGATAATTTGCGATGTAATGCCCTCGATAGGCAATTCGCGTGCTGGGTATATCTCGACCAACACCACCTGTTCGGCATGCGAAAGTGCAGCTGCAAATTCGTGATAGAAATCACGAGTGCGAGTATAGAGGTGAGGTTGGAAAACTACTACAATTTTCTTATCGCTATATAAAGCATTTACTGATTTGAGACTCGCCTCGAGTTCCATCGGATGATGGGCATAATCGTCGATAACGGTGAGTTTGTCGGTGCGGAGATGGAAGTCGAAACGACGACGGATGCCAGCAAACGAAGCCATAGAGGCACGCAATTCGTCGGCAGTCACGCCATTGAGATATGCCACCGACATAGCAGCTACGGCATTCTCGACGTTAATCATGACAGGCACCCCGAGTTCGACATCAGAGATGCGCTCCTCTGGTGTTACGAAATCGAACACCAAACGACCACCACCCAAACGAATGTTATCAGCATAGAAATCAGCTTGCTCTGTGCCTGAATAGGTGTAAAGTGTAACTTTATTAGAGATGCGAGGCTCTAATTGAATGCCTTTTTTCACAAACAACACACCACCATCGACTATCAAGGATGTGAAATGAGCAAAACTTTCGAGATATGCCTCATGTGTGCCATATATGTCGAGGTGGTCGGCATCAGTCGATGTAATCACTGCCATATAAGGCGATAGATGATGGAATGAGCGGTCGAACTCATCAGCCTCAATCACTACTAAATCGCTCTTATCTGAAAGCAATAGGTTGCTTGTGTAATTCTTCGAGATACCACCGAGAAAGGCATTACAATCGACATGACTTTGTTTTAAGATATGAGCAGTCATAGTCGAAGTAGTAGTCTTGCCATGCGTACCAGCAATACACAAACCACGCTCCAAACGAGTAATCTCGCCCAACACAGCAGCACGCTTCATCATCTTGAATCCATTGTTAAGGAAATATTGATACTGTTTGTTGTCGGCAGGTATTGCAGGGGTATAGACT
Organism: Candidatus Aphodosoma sp.; assembly: GCA_045658305.1. Classification (GTDB taxonomy): domain Bacteria; phylum Bacteroidota; class Bacteroidia; order Bacteroidales; family Paludibacteraceae; genus Aphodosoma. The sequence goes on from JAZOUT010000045.1 coordinate 5,914, forward strand.
ACAAGAGTTGAGAGTTGAGAGTTGAGAGTTGAAAGTTGTTCACTACCGTTGTTTATACCACGAAATTCAGATGGAATAGCCTCTACTTCATCAACGTAATTTATCTTTATGCCTTCTGCCTCAAGTTCACGAGTCAAGAGAGTAGATGTGCGGTCGTAACCAGCTACTTCAAAACCTTTAGCCTTGAAATAACGAGCAATAGCACTCATGCCAATACCACCTATACCAAGAAAGTAATATTTCATAATTTGAAAGTTGAAAGTTGATAATTTTTAAGTTCTGCTTTTTGGCTGTTTTCTTGCTTGCACCTTGCTTGAAGGTACGGTTCACTATCTTGAAACCTTGCCCTCGACTCCTTGTTACTTGCGTCCTAATTTAACTATCTCTTCAACTATCTTCTCTGCCGAATTAGGATATGCTAATTTGAGTACGTTTTCAGACAAAGATTGCAGTTTTTCTTTCGAAGCAATTGTTGCTAATGCAGTATCAACCATAGTATCTATAGCCTCTACATCGCGTACTAAAATGGCTGCACCTTTGTCGGACAAAGCACGTGCGTTGTGGGTTTGGTGGTCCTCAGCTACGTTGGGCGAAGGGACAAGGATAGATGATTTGCCAAGCAACGAGAGCTCGGAGATAGAGCTTGCCCCAGCACGCGACACTACAAGGTCGGCCACGGCATAGGCATAGTCCATACGAGAGAGGAAATCGGTCACTTTTATCTCATCGTAGCGATAAGGCTCGTAGGCTTTAAGAGCATCTTGATAATATATCTTGCCTGTTTGCCAAATGACTTGTATGCCTGATGCTTTAAGGCGTTCGAGACCAGCAATCATAGCTTGATTTATGGTGCGAGCACCAAGACTACCACCCATAACCATCAAAGTAGGTTTATTAGGATTGAGTCCGAAATATTCGTAAGCCTCCTGTTTGTTGATTTCAGCCAATAGGTTTTGACGGACAGGATTGCCTGTGAGGATTATCTTTTCGGCAGGGAAGAATCGCTCCATACCAGTGTAGGCTACACAAATCTTCTCAGCACCTTTAGCCAACATCTTGTTAGTGACACCAGCAAAGCTATTTTGCTCTTGCAACACTACAGGAATGCCCATTTGTTGAGCCACTTTGAGGGCTGCTCCACTAGCATAACCACCTACACCTACAGCAACATCGGGACAGAACTCTTTGATTACACCACGCACTTTAGCCATCGAACGAAGAAGATTATAGATGACTTTTATATTTCGGAATATATTCTTACGGTCTAATCCTTCGACCTTCAATCCTACAATATTGTAACCAGCAGCAGGCACACGCTCCATCTCCATACGACCTTCAGCACCTACGAAGAGAATTTCACAATCGGGGTCTTGACGACGAAGTTCGTTTGCAATACTTACGGCAGGAAATATATGTCCGCCAGTACCACCACCACTAATTAGATATTTTTTCATATTTTAGATTTTTAGTAACGAGTAGCGAGTAGCAAGAATACCCCCTCCCCATTTGAGGACTCCCCCTAAGACAGTGGAAGAATATGAGGCGAGATTTACTCGATTTAACCTCGTCTTAGATTTTTAGTTTATTTCTTCTATTACTTCAATAACATCTTCAACCGCTGGAGTTTCAACATTCGACTCAGTAGGCACAACTGGCTCAACTGCGACATTTGCAGCCATATCTTTTACCATTTTTTGTTGTTGGATATGGCGAGTAACACTAATTATCAATCCGAAATATACACAATTGACCAATATTGAAGTACCACCACGACTAATCAACGGCAATGGTTGTCCCGTCACAGGTCCTAAATGCACCGACACACCTATATGTATGAATGCCTGCAACACAATCAGCATCGTAACCCCAATAACCAATATCGCGCAAAAGAGCGAATCGGACTGACGAGCCACCCTACCTGCCCTAAACAACAACCAAAGATACAAGAACATGACAAATATCCCCATCCAAATACTCAACTCTTCAACTATAATTGCAAAAATAAAATCAGAAAAGGCTTCAGGCAAATAGTTACGCTCAACACTTGTACCAGGTCCGTGAGGTATAAACCCACCCCTCGCAATTGCCATTTGAGCATGATTCTCTTGAAAATTATCATCTGTTACTTTGAATTTACTAACAGTCTCTTCTCCTCCTGCAAAATTCTCAATACGAGCAACCCAAGTTTTAGCACGTTCTAATTTCTGCAAAACAGGATTTTTACTACTATAATAGACATCATCAGGTATCACCCAAGCCACAAACAAAATCAACATTACCGCACCTATAGCCCCAGCTACGACAACACCTAATTTTCTCCAATTCATCTCACCAATCCACATCATCGTCATCGTAATCACAAACAAAATAGCTGCAGTAGAGAAGTTTTCGGTGAAAATCATACCGCATGTGAACACAATGATTCCGATGATATACCAAAAATATTTATTCTGTTTCTCTATATTCTGCAAACGCTCGATTTGGTCGGCTATCACTATTATCAATGACAACTTTGCCACCTCAGAGGGCTGGAACTGAAAACCACCAATCTCAAGCCAACGAGCTGCTCCAGCTTGCTTTGTACCAAAAAACATCGTAAAGACCAACAGCACCCACGAAAGAGCCAATCCTGCATATCCCAACAACCTTATCCACTTAAAATCAATCATCTGCACAATCATCATCCCCATAAATCCTACGGCAAAAAACATTGCATGACGCAATATTGGAGAGTGAATAGAACTACTACTACTCCAATGCACCAACATACTTGACGCACTAAACATCTCCACCATCGAGATGCTAAACAACAAAGCAAATATAATCCATACTACTCTGTCGCCCTGTAATGTTTTTGCTAAAAATTTATTCATAATATTACTTCTCTTCGTTCGTGTCAATGGTCAACAATCAACAGTCAACGATTATTATAGTTGTTTTACGGCTTGTTTGAATTGTTCGCCGCGGTCTTCATAGTTTTTGAATAGGTCGAAACTTGCACAACATGGAGATAAGAGAACAGTATCACCTTTTTGTGCTACCTCGTATGCAGCTTTCACAGCATCGGCAAGATTATCAGTATCGACAATTTTACAATTGCTATTCAAAGCGAAATATTCATTGAGTTTTTTGTTGTCCAAGCCCATGAATATAAGTGTGTGGACTTTCTCACGTACGAGGTCGGCTATTTCGCTGTAGTCGTTGCCTTTGTCAGTACCACCAAGTATGAGGACTACAGGTGTTTTCATGCTTTGGAGTGCATACCAACAAGAGTTTACGTTTGTAGCTTTAGAGTCATTGATATAACGCACACCACGAATGGTAGCCACATATTCCAAACGATGCTCTACGCCTTGGAATGTTGCAAGCGAACGACGGATTGTTTCGTTCTTCACACCCATTACATTTGCTGCTACTGCAGCTGCCATCGAATTATACATATTGTGTTTGCCTTTTATAGTTATTTCTTCTGTTTTAATTCTTAATTCTTCTTCAAATCCAAAAACCAATTCATCTTCTGTAATTGTAAATTGTGAATTATGTTCTGCACTTTCCTTAAACGGAGCTTGCGATGCCATTATCTCGCGTTTTTCTAATTCCGCCTTAATCACAGGGTCTTCGCTCCAATAGACAAAAGTTTGCGCCTTAGTCATATTTTGCAATATGCGGAATTTTGAGTCGATATAGTTTTGGAATTTGTATTCGTAACGGTCGAGATGGTCAGGCGTGATATTAAGCAATATAGCCACATCGGCACGGAAATCATACATACCATCAAGTTGAAAACTTGAAAGTTCTATCACATAATAATCAAACTCTTGTTCTGCCACTTGCCATGCGAAACTTTTACCTACATTACCTGCTAAGCCTACTTTATAACCTGCCTCACAAAGAATGTGATAGGTAAGCATCGTAGTGGTTGTCTTGCCATTACTGCCTGTGATACAGATTGTTTTGGCATTAGTATAACGTCCAGCAAATTCTATTTCGCTAATGATAGGAGTGTTTTGCGCTCTTAATGCCTTGATAATTGGGGCTTTTTCAGGAATACCGGGCGATTTTATCACCTCATCGGCATTAAGAATCAATGCTTCTGTGTGCTGTTTCTCCTCGTATGGAATGCTACGTTTTTCTAATTCTGCTTTATATTGTGGTTTAATGGCTGACATATCAGACACAAACACTTCGAAACCTTTGTTTTGTGCAAGGATGGCACTACCTACGCCACTTTCGCCTGCACCTAATACTACTATTCTCATGATATAAGTCTATGGTCTATAATTATTTACGGTCTACCAACCATTGTTTATTGACTATTAACAGTTTATTATCGTATTTTTAATGTAATAATTGTTAATACTGCGAGCAAGATACCTACCATCCAAAAGCGCACTGTGATTTTAGACTCAGGAAGTGGTTTGAGTGGGTATTGGAATATGGCATCAATACCTGCGTTGCCTGCTTTTTGGAAATGGTGATGCAATGGCGACATTTTGAAGATTCGTCGTCCAACGCCTGTTTTCTTTTTAGTGTATTTGAAATATGATGTTTGCATTATCACCGAGAGGTTCTCAACCAAGAAAATACCACTGAGGATTGGAATAAGAAGCTCTTTGTGAATAGCAATGGCAAATACGGCAATAATACCGCCTAATGCCAATGAGCCTGTATCACCCATGAATACTTGAGCAGGATAGCTATTAAACCAAAGGAAACCAATTGTTGCACCAATAAATGCAGCGGCAAAAATAACCAATTCGCCTGCACCTGGGATGTACATTATATTGAGGTAACCTGCATAGTTTACGTTACTTGACACGTATGCTAATATACCAAGTGCAACACCTTGAATAGCAGATGTACCTGTTGCCAGACCATCGAGACCATCAGTAAGGTTAGCTCCGTTTGATACTGCTGTTACAACAAAAATTGTCATCAAAACAAAGAATATCCAACCCAACATTTGTTTATGCTCACCTGCCCAGGTGAAAAGGTCTGCATAATCAAGGTTGTTGTTTTTGAAAAATGGGATAGTTGTTGTAGTTGATTTTATTTCTTCACTACTATATTCTACTACTTCAGTGTAAGTTTCTCTATCAAAATTAGTTGAAACATTCTCGCGAATTACTGCATCGGGGCTGAGATATAGGGTGAGACCTACGATGAGACCAATACCTACTTGTCCTACGATTTTGAATTTACCATGCAATCCATCTTTGTTTTTGCGAAACACTTTGATATAGTCATCGGCAAATCCGAGGGCACCTAACCACACTGTTGTGATGAGCATCAAAATCATATAAACATTGTGCAACACACCAAAACAAAGATTTGCAACCAAAATAGAGAGGAGGATAATGATACCACCCATCGTTGGTGTACCTTTTTTGCTCATTTGACCTTCGAGGTCAAGGTCACGAATAGTTTCACCAATTTGGAGTTGTTGGAGTTTGTCAATGATTTTCTTACCTACAAGTGTAGAAAATATCAATGCTGTAATAAATGCCAAACCTGCACGGAAAGAGATAAAGTTGAACATACCTGCACCAGGTAGGTCGAATGTTTTGTCGAGATAGTTAAATAAGTAGTAGAACATATTTTATTGTTTTTTTGAATATGAATACACAATGTGAGTGTGTATTAATAATGGAGGTTTTCTTGCTTGCACCTTACTTGAAGGTTGCTTAAGGGTAATACACAATGTGAGTGTGTATTCGTTAGTTTGCGTTTTGAAGTTCCTCGCGGTCGTCGAAGTGATGTTTCACGTCGCCGATGATTTGGTAGTTTTCGTGTCCTTTGCCAGCTACAAGAACTACATCGCCAGCTTGAGCCAATTGGCATGCTGTACGGATAGCTTGACGGCGATCGACTATTACCAATACATTGCGCATTTCGGCAACATCGAGTTCGGCTGTCATATCATCGAGAATAGCTTGTGGGTCTTCGTGGCGAGGGTTGTCGCTTGTGAATATCACTTTATCGCTTCCTTTGATAGCTTCGCGAGCCATCATCGGACGTTTACCTTTATCGCGATTACCACCGCAACCTACGACTGTAATCAATTGACCTGCACCATTGCGAATATCGTTGATAGTGTCAATCACATTAGTGAGTGCGTCTGGCGTATGAGCATAATCGACAATAGCAGTAAAACCTTTTGACATCTTCATTGACTCAAATCTACCCGATACGGCTTTCGAGATAGACAATATACGCAACACCTCTTCTTCATCTGCACCTAACAACACTGCTGCGCCATATACAGCCAAAAGATTATAGGCATTGAATCTACCTACAAATGGCATAAATACCTCACGATTACATACATTAAGCAACATACCATCAAACGACGCCTCTAATATACGAGCTGTGAAATCTGCCAAACCGCGCACGCTATAGCTCTTCTTATCTGCTTTTGTGTTTTGCAACATCACCATGCCATTTTTGTCATCAGCATTCACTATCGCAAATGAGCCTTTTGGCAATTCGTCAAAGAAACATTTTTTTGCTTTCAAATAATTATCGAATGTCTTGTGATAGTCGATATGGTCGCGTGTAAGATTGGTGAATATACCGCCTGCAAATCGTAAACCTGCAATACGGCGTTGATCAACTGAATGCGAACTAACTTCCATAAATGCGTATTGACAACCAGCCTCTACCATTTGAGCCAACAGAGCATTCAATGCTACTGCATCAGGTGTTGTATGAGTCGATTCTATCGCACGGTCATCTACATAGTTACATACGGTTGACAACAAACCAACTTTATATCCTAATGCTCGGTGTAATTGATATAATAATGTGGCAATAGTAGTTTTTCCATTTGTACCTGTGACGCCAACCAAAGTCAATTGTTCTGATGGGCGACCATAAAAATTACTTGCCATGCGTCCCAATGCCTCAGCACTATCTTTTACACGTACAATCACTACTTCATTAAATTTTTCATTCAATTGTGCATTGTGCATTATCAAATTCTTCACAAACAATAACACTCGCTCCAGCCTCAATAGCCTTACCTATATAATCATGACCATCAACCGCAGTGCCACGTGTAGCTACAAACATACTACCCGCCACCACTTTGCGTGAGTCAAACTCAATACTTTTAACTTCGACATCAGCAGAGACAACCTCTACCAATTCTACACCTTTAATAATTTCTGAAAGCAACATTTTATTTAGTGTTTAATGTTTAGTTATTAACGAACATACCTTCCAAGATAGTGAACCGTACCTTCAAGCAACCAACAAGTAAGAAAAACTACATCTTGTTCTATTATCTAAGCGTCAAAACCACTGTCGCACCTTTCACTACAGTTTGCCCATTGGGAATTGATTGTTTCAACACTCTACCTTTGCCATACAATTGCACATACATACCACAACTTTCCAACAAATAGACAGCATCTGCAGCCCCCATACCCACTACGTTTGGCACTAAGTTATTCAATATAGGACGTGGATTGGAAACCAACTCATTATATTCTTCTGATTTCGACATCGAAATCCAATCCGAAGCATCTTTCTCATACTTCAAATTCAACTCTTTCATTGCATCTTCCACCTCTTCACGTGCTCCAGCCTTCACTCTTGGCAAATTATATCGCTGTATTGAATCACCTTCCCATTTCACCAACTCGTCAATATCATTCTCCACCTCTTGCGAATATATACGCTCTGCAACTTTCTTGAACACCTCACCACACATAAACGCAGCTGCTGGATTCATCTGTGGCTCTTTCACAACCACAATACATGAATACATTGGTTTATCGGCAGGGAAATAGCCACAGAAACTAACTTGATGCTTTGTCACACCACCTTTACCATAACCCAACTGCGCTGTACCAGTTTTACCTGCTATCGGAAACAAATCCGATGCTATAGACTTCGCAGTACCATATTCAACAACCCCTTCCAACATACCTTGCACCTTCTTCAATGTCGAGCTCTTACAAATACTTGAATTTATCACCTCTGGCGAGTTCTTCATTATCACATGCCCATCACGACGAATTTCACGCACTAAATAAGGTCGCATCAACTTCCCACCATTTGCTATTGCATTATAATAGTTCAATGTGTAGATAGGTGGCACTTGCACCGCATACCCAATCGACATCCATGGCAATGCAACACGACTCCAACTCTTACTTTTAGGTGTTGGTATTTTAGGAACAGACGTACCTGGCACACCAAAATCCAACTTTTCAGCAAATCCAGTAGCTGTAATTGCATCTATAAATTTCATTGGGTCATTTTTATAATTCTCGTCAATAATTCTACTCACACCCACATTACTCGACTGAGCCAATATTCCAGCCACCGACAACGTATCATAACCTCCTTTACGCCAGTTATGGTCAGTCATCTTACTTTTATGGAACATCCACACCCCATGGTTCAAATTAACAGTATCTGCCGTATCACACACATTATGATCCAACGCCACCATCAAACTCATAGTCTTAAACGTAGAGCCAGGTTCCGACAAGTCAGCCACTGCCATATTCCACCCTTCGAAATAACTACCATCGCTCGCACGTTGCAAATTCACCATCGACTTTATCTCCCCAGTCTTTACTTCCATCAACACCAAACAAGCATTTTTTGCCTTTATCACATCCAATTTCTCTCGCAACACAGTCTCACAAATATCTTGCATCTCAATGTCTATCGTAGTATAAATATCTGCTCCACGTTTCGCTGCTTTCTCCTCAACATCCACCCAATTGCCACGCCCCACCAAGTGTCCTTTCGCTCTACCTTTTTCACCTGCCAACAATGAGTCGTATCTCAATTCCAAACCATACTGACCACGTCCATCGCTACCATATATATCGCCCAACGTACGTTTAGCCAATGACCCATAGAGGTTTTCGCGATTGAACGACTCTTCCATATAAAGACCACTCTTATTTCGTCCTATTCTAAACAACGGAAATTGCTTAACTTCCATCATATCAATATACGACACACGTTTAGGATACAATTTCAAGCGTCTATTACCCTTTGTAAATGCAGCATCAATCATCGCCCTATACTCTCCAGGACTTTTATCACCAAATTTTCTCGACAAACAAATAGACAACGAATCTATATTCTCATAATAATATTTTCTTCCTTTCTCAGTTTTATAAAAACCAACCCCCAAATCCATATACAAACGGTAGTATGGTATAGTAGCCGTAATCAATTGTCCATCTGCATCATACAAGTTACCTCGCTCCGGAATAATATCTCTATCTTTCTTTTGCAATTTATCAACTTGCTCCATCCACTCCGCCTTCTCTATAGTAACAATACAAAGCATACGCAATCCAGCCGCAACAAACGCCGCCGCAATTACGAGATACACTATCGTGAATCGATTTACTATAGACTTTCTTAATGCCATCTTTTATTTAGTTACTAGTTAATACATATCTAATCCCCCCCTACTCCTTACTCCCTATTCTCACTCCTCAATTACAACAATCGGTTTTGCCGACTCTTCCAAATCCACCCCCATCACATCCAACGCCTCAATTATCATCGTGCGTCGCCCCGCTAATTTCATATCTTTCGATAGCGTCAACGACCTATACCTCAAATCAACCACCTCATTTCTCAACCTTTCCACCTCACGCAACTCTTTTTCATATAAAAATCTATTATTCACATAAATCAACGAAAGCAAAAATAACAATCCCACAAACAAAAACTGCTTCTGCACCGCCTCCTTCAAAAAAACATCACCAGCAATAATATCCTTAATCAACGTCACCACGCTAACCTTCTCATCACCCAAATCTACAATCGTAGGCTTTTCAGATTCACCCTGCTTATTTTTCTTAAACTTAAATAAATTCACGACTTTACAATTAATAATTAAAAGTTAATAATTGATAACCAAGAGTTAAAAGTCACTCCCTACTCCCTATTCCTTACTCCCTATTCCTTACTCCCTATCCTAAGTTTCGCCGACCTCGCCCTCGGATTTCTCTCAACCTCTTCCTCCGATGCCACTATCACTTTGTTATTCACCGCTCGCATCGGCGCAATCACTCTACCATAAAAATCTTTCTCTTGCTTACCCTCACAATTACCTGTCTTAATAAAATTCTTCACCAATCTATCTTCCAACGAATGATATGTCATAACCACCAATCTTCCATCTTCAGCCAACACCTCTGGCACTTGCGCCAACATCTCTTTCAACACCTCCATCTCTCTATTCACCTCTATCCTCAACGCTTGAAACACTTTAGCTAAATCTTTCTTCTCTCTCTCGTGTTTAAAGAAAGGCTTCACTACCTCCATAAACTTCGCTATATCATCAAATTTCTCATTCTCACGAGCCTTAACTATCGCCTTAGCCAATTTTCTCGCCTGTTGCAACTCACCATAAAAATAAAACACATTCGCCAATTCCTCCTCACCATACTCATTCAACACATCCGCCGCAGTCTTACCCGCCGCCGTATTCATTCGCATATCCAACTGACCCTCAAAACGAAACGAAAAACCACGAGTCTCATCATCCAAGTGGTGCGAACTAACCCCCAAATCAGCCAATATACCATCCACCTTCTCTACGCCATAATATTTCAAAAAGTTCTTCAAGTATCTGAAATTACTTCTCACAAACGTAAAACGCTCATCATCAAACGCATTCTTCATCGCATCCAAATCTTGATCAAACGAATACAAATGACCATTCTCTCCCAATCGCTCCAATATTGCACGCGAATGTCCACCACCTCCAAAAGTCAAATCCACATAAACCCCATCAGGTTTAATATTCAAACCATCCAAACACTCCGCCAACATTACCGGAACATGATATGTCGTTAATTCACTATTCATAATTAATTCAACAATAAATGACCAACAACTAGAAATATTCTTAATTCTTAATTCTCAATTCTCAATTCCTCATTTGCTTCCCAACATTTTCAATCTCTCACTCAACTTATCCTTCATCGCAAACTGCTCTTCATACTTAGACTTACCCCACAACGCAATTCTATCAACCATACCAACAAAAATCAACTCACTATCTCCACCCAAACGACTCTGCAATCTTTTTGGCAACAACACACGTCCTTGCGCATCAAAATCCAACATCTCAGCATCGCCCACAAATTGCATCAACAACATCTGATCCTCTGGGTCCCACTCATTCAACTTCGACTGCAATTCCATCACCTGCTTATTCCACACACTCTCAGGATACACCAAAAGATACTTTTCATCCGCCTCCATACGCACCACAATACGCTCTTTTTCTTCTTCCGAAAGCACTTTTCTGAATACCGAAGGCACAAACACTCTACCCTTAGCATCCAATTTAGCATCTATTTTTCCAAGAAATGTTTTCATATTCAATTATTTAATCATTTATCCATCCCGCCATAGCCACTCCTTCAAATTACGATGTAAAGTTACAAAAAATATTTCATTTCACCACTATTCCCCACCCATAAAGTTACTAACAATTTACTAACACTCATTATCAACCACTTAAGCAATACATATACGCAGTACATAATCACAACATAAAACATTATTACACAAATAATTAACTGCATATTTTTACAAAGTGGTGTAAAATCCCACACACATACAAAACACACCCTAAAATCATACCTTATCCACACAAACACTCAACAATCCACAATTCAACAACAAACCACCTCACAAAACACCATTCCCCACCACTCATCCACCAACTTAACTAAAAAAAACACCTTCACAAAATCTTCTTACACATCCTTGTTTTTGTACAATTTCTTTATCCAATAGCAAGACACCTCTAAGATAGTGAACCATACTTACTCCTTACACTTAATTATCCAGAGTAGCGCAACGTCCTAGTATATCTAGAACGTCTAGAATATCTACAAACACATATACACCCTTCTTTCAACTCCCCCCCTATCCCCTCCTCCCTACGGTTCTTCTTCAACTTTAAGTTGAAATTTTGAAACAAAGTCCCGGAGGGACGAAATAACACAGGCAGGGGTGTAAACCCCTGATAAAAGATCACCACAAGCAAAAAGCGCCGTAGGTGCGACAGAAATTATATTCGTTTTAACGCAATTTAATATATAATATTCTCAGATAAGGCATTACACAAATTTTATGTAATATTTTTCAACCAAACCGACAAAAACCCTAACCTCTCCCTACCTACAACATACCATAAACATACTATAAATATACCATAAATATAGGATAAATATACTATAAACATACCTTAAAGCAACCCTCACCTTACCCCAACCCACCCACCACACAACCAATCAAATAATCTCAAAAAAAATTACCCAAACACTTGCCAACTTCAAAATTAATTCTTACCTTTGCACTTGACATACAAAACATAACCAAGTGGGTCATTCTTGGTTATTTACATAGCATTTTTGCTCATTTCTTCTAATGTTAAAGTTTGGCGACTTAAATGAGATGAAGGAATAAGTTGAAAAATGCTCACGTATCGTAGCGTGAGCTTAACTTATTCGTATCTCAAGGTCACGCCAAACACCTAACATTAGCGAGAAAGTTAAGTTCTCGCTTTTTTTTACACCCCAACATCAATTCATAAAAGTTGCGCCCGACACAAATTAGGGATTTCACCATGAAACGAATATCATTTTTCCTACTTTGCTCATTGATGAGTTTGCAATTATTTTCGCAAGCCGATATCGAAAAGCTATTTCCTACTTTGACAGGACTACAACGTACCACTTTTTTCAATTGGTTAGATGATTGCCACAACAGTTATTCTACTCTTACAATGCCAACTGAAACAGTTGAGCTGAATGGTAAGCAATACATGGTTTTAAATTTTTTGACCATGCCTATACTTTTAAGAGAAGAAAACAACAAAGTATTAATTTATAGTTCAGCGTATGAAAAAGATTTAGTTTTTTATGACTGGACATTGAAAGAAGGTGATTACCTATCTTACCTTGCAATAGACCCATATATTCCTTTTATAACAATAGGAGAATATGAAATTCCACCTATTGTTGACTGGCATTATGTCAAAGTCGAAGAAAACGAAGAATTAATAACAAAAAAAGAACCTCTCGGAAAAAAGAAAGTAACCAAAGTATCTACAATCACCCTATTAGATGGTAACGAGTATAAAATGTGGGAATTTAACTCTCGGGACGTTTATATAGAAACATTGGGTTGGATTTCGGGTGAAGATTCTCGTTCTGGAGATTATTTTCGTTTAATAAACGATGATCGTACTGTGATTCCTACATGTTATCTTGGAGAATTTTTAGTATGCGTTAGTCGCAATGGTCAAATGCTTTATTCAATCGACAAAGAAGAAAAACAACGCTATGGAGCTGCATGCAAATGCCTTTCTGCTGGCGCAGAAGACCCTGAAACTGATATTGAAGTAATCACAACCCCAACTCCAACTATTCAAAAAATCATCCGAGATGGTCAACTTTATATTATCAGAGACGGCAAAACTTATAATGTAATGGGCGTAGAGGTAGAGAATATGAATTTTTGATAGACAATAGTTAAAAAAATTAGCAGACACTCATCTATTGAGTGTCTGCTTTTTTATAGCCGAGAAACTTAACTTCTTTATTTATACTTTTTATACTAATAAATACAAAAAATTCACTATCTTTGCATCCAAAATAAAACCCCAAAATTAATATCATCATGAAATCAAAAAAACTACTCCCACTTATGATTGGATTAGCACTAACTCTTCCAAGTTGCACCAATAAGCAACAAACAATCAACTATCCCGAAGCTCGCAAAGCCGAGACAGTCGACACCTATTTCGGCACCGAAATCCACGACCCTTACTCTTGGATGGAAAACGACACTACTGCCGAAGTGGCTGCATGGGTAAAAGCCGAAAACGAAATCACTTTCGCGCACCTCGACAAAATCCCATTCCGTAAACAACTCAACCAACGCTTGACCGAACTCATCAACTACGAAAAAATCGGTGCTCCAAGCAAAAAACATGGCAAATACTATTTCTTCAAAAACAATGGTCTTCAAAACCAAAGCGTACTCTACACTAAAGATGCTTTAGATGCTACGCCTGAGGTGCTTCTCGACCCAAACACTCTATCCGACGATGGCACTGTTGCCCTTGACAAAATCAGTTACTCTAACGATGGCAAATATCTCGCCTACACCATATCTCGCAAAGGTAGCGACTGGAAAGAAATTTTCGTCATAGACCTCGAAACTCGCCAACACCTCAACGACCACATCCTATGGGCTAAATTTTCTGGCGCACAATGGCTCGGCAATGGTTTCTTCTACAGCGCATACGACGCCCCTGTCGAGGGCAAAGAGTTCTCTAACGTCAACGAAAACCACAAAATCTACTACCACCGTCTTGGCACTCCTCAAAACGATGACATCCTAATATATCAAAATCCAGAATTCCCTCGCCGTTTCTACTCTTGCTCTGTAAGTGACGACGAGGAGGTAATGTTCGTCTACGAATCTGGCGCAAATAATGGCAACCGCCTATTCTTCAAAAACTTGAAAGCAGGTGACAACGATTTCACTCTCATCGCTAACAACGATGAATACGAACAATATTTCATTGAAAAAATAGGCGACTATCTCTATTTCTACACAAACGACAATGCGCCTAAATACAAAATCATGCGCACCCACATCAGCAAACCTAATCGCGAACACTGGGAAGACGTAATCGCTGAAAACAACAACACTCTCAATGGATGCGAAGCTATAGCAGGTCACTTCATCGTAACTTACACCGAAGACGCTTCCGACCACGCCTATATCTACGACTACAATGGCAACCGAATCCAAGAAGTCAAACTCCCTTCATTAGGTAGCGTTGGCTTCACTGGCAACAAAGACGATGACGAAATTTTCTACACTTTCTCGTCATACATCCACCCTGCAAGCATCTATCGTTACGACATAAAATCTAACGAATCAACCCTCTACCTCGCTCCTGAACTCAAGTTCAATCCTGAAGATTACACCGTTGACCAACAATTCTTTGCATCTAAAGATGGCACACGCATTCCTATGTTCCTCATCCACCGCAAAGACATCGTTAAAGACGGCTCTAACCCCGTCCTCCTCTATGGTTACGGTGGATTCAACATCAGTCTAACACCATCATTCTCCACTTCTCGCATTCCTTTCATCGAAAATGGTGGTATATATGCCGTAGTAAACCTTCGCGGAGGTGGCGAATATGGCGAAGAATGGCACTTAGCTGGCACTAAAATGCAAAAACAAAACGTATTCGACGACTTCATTGCTGCTGCCGAATATATGATTGCCGAACAATACACTTCAGTTGGCAACATTGCTATTATGGGTGGCTCTAACGGTGGACTTCTTGTTGGCGCAGTGATCAACCAACGCCCAGACCTCTACACTGTTGCTATACCTCAAGTCGGTGTAATGGATATGCTCAAATACCATAAATTCACTATCGGTTGGAACTGGGCACCCGACTATGGCACAAGCGAAGATAGCGAAGAGATGTTCCGCTACCTTCTCAACTACTCGCCTATCCACACTATCAAAAACGACGGCACACCATACCCAGCCATCCTCGTCACTACTGCCGACCACGACGACCGCGTCGTCCCTGCCCATTCATTCAAATACGCTGCTACACTACAAGCTGCCAACACTGGCAACGCACCTAAACTCATCCGCATCGAAACTAATGCAGGTCATGGCGCAGGCAAACCTATCAGCAAACAAATCGAAGAAACCGCCGACATGTTTGCCTTCATTATGTACCATTTAGGAATGAACTATAAATAAATTAAAAAATTATTCAAAAAAACTATTGCAATATCAACAAAAAAATCGTAACTTTGCCGAGTAAATTTTTCATAAACTTCCTTTATAATGAAGATGTGGTAGCCGCGAGGCTACCCTTCTTATTTTATACAAGATAACCACATCTTTAATCTTTAATCTCAAATGCTTCAAATATTTCGCAACGCCCTAAAAACCGCTCTTTGGATTATTCGCATAATAATCCCAGTATCATTTATCGTAACACTCCTCGACTTTTACGGCATAATTGAATGGATTTCAACATACACCGCACCACTATTTCAACTCATCGGCCTTCAAGGCAATGCCGCAGTGGTCTATTTCTCATCTCTTTTCCTACCTCTCTACGCCCCAATTGCAATCATCGCCACGCTACCACTCTCTCTGCGCGAAATCACAATACTTGCGTTGATGTGCCTCATCACTCACAATTTGCCGATTGAATGCGCCGTACAACGCCGCTCTGGCACCCCATTTTGGCAAACCCTCGTCATACGCCTAACTTTCAGCATACTTGGAGGCATCTTACTCAACCTCATCCTACCCGAATCACTTACATTGTCCCCCTGTTTTAGGGGGACGAGCGGAGCGGAGGGGGTTCTCAACTCTCAACTCTCAACTCTCAATTCTCAATTACTAAACTGGCTCAACAACACAGCATCACTCTGCATCAAAATCATACTAATTATCACGGCCTTAATGTATGGTCAATTTCTCCTAAAGCGTTATGGCATAATCAACAAAATAGCACGCCCACTCACTCCACTAATGCGCCTTTGCGGACTTCAACCAAATAGTGCATTCCTTTGGCTTGTGGCACAAATCGTAGGATTAACATATGGAGCAGGCATAATGGCGCAAGAAATTGAAGAGTCGGGTGCCGACCGCGAGGAGCTACATCGCATCAACCTACACATCTCGGTCAACCACTCGCTCATCGAAGATACAGCCATCTTCTGCATGCTCGGCGTCGCCTGGTACTTCCTCGTAATCCCCCGCCTCATATTCGCAATCATCATAGTCCAAACCTACAATTTAGTTAAAAGAAACATTCATTCAACATAAATCAAACTCGGATAACTGCAAATCACAAGACATGTACTTAAAAACAAAACAAACCTCTCACACATATCAATAACTCCAAAACTTTTAGTCCCAAAAGCAAATTTGTACTTATATTAAAAACAAAAATATGAAAATCATCTTAAACCTCATAGCCTTTACTTGCGTCGGACTTGCCTCTCTTGGTATGTTCCTACCCGTACTACCCACAACTCCATTCCTCCTACTCGCCTCGTGGCTATTTCTGAAAGCCAACTCAGGTTGGCGCGACTGGCTACTCAACCATAAAGTATTCGGTCCCTACATACAAAATTTTCTCATCCACCGCGCTATCCCCCTTCGAGCAAAAATAATTTCCATATCTACATTATGGGCAACAATACTACTTTCTGTGTATATTGTCAACCCAATTTGGCTAAAAATCCTACTCATTTTTATTGCAATCTGCGTAACAATTCACCTACTTTCATTCAAAACGCTCCAAAAATAGTTCTATAATCACATCAAAAATGCCCAAAAGTAGGGATATTATATGCTGCATCCACCCTAAAATAGAAAAAAGACCCAACACAATACACTACAAAACAACAACTTATAAAAAAGTTTAAAAATAATTGCAAAAATATTTGGACAATCCAACAAAAAGTCGTAACTTTGCATCGCTTTTGAAAGATAAAGCAAATGATTGTCTCATGGTGTAATGGTAGCACTACAGGTTTTGGTTCTGTCTGTCGAGGTTCGAATCCTCGTGAGACAACAGAAAAAGAGATTAACTCGGTGAGTTAATCTCTTTTTTTATAACAATACAACAACCATCTCTATTGTCCCCCTGTCTTAGGGGGACGAGCTCAAAGAGCGGAGGGGGTCAAATACCTAATTATGGAAATAACACTACGCTTAAACCTAACATCACGAGAAGATTGGCGCAATTGGCTCACTCAAAACCACAACACCCAAAAAGAGTGCTGGCTATCCGTTACACGCGGCAAAACCAACAACGGAGTGCTTTACCTCGACGCAGTAGAAGAGGCACTTTGCTTTGGTTGGATTGACTCTACTACCAAATGCGCTGATTACATCACCTACCAACGCTTCTCGCCTCGCTGCAAAACAAGCCATTGGACCGAACTCAACAAAGAGCGCGTACGCCGTCTCGAACGTCTCGGACTAATGACCGATGCCGGTCGCGCCACACTCCCTGCCAATTTCAACACTCCTTTCATAATAGAGGAAGACATCCTCGCCCTACTACAATCCGACCCTGTAGTGTGGCAAAACTTCCAAAACTTTCCACCTCTCTATCAACGCATCCGCATCGGCAACATTCAATACTACCGCCGCCGCAAATTAGAATATCAAACCAAACTCGACCGCTTCATTGCCCAAACCCGCCAAAACATCATCTACGGCGACTGGCACGACAATGGTCGATTATTATAACAAAAAAAATGAAGGTTTGCTTCGGTACACCTTGCTTGCACTTTGCTGATTGACTCTATTGAACAAAAAAAAATGTGCATTATACATTGTACATTATACATTTTTTACTATCTTTGCATCGTCTTAACTATGGGGGTGCCCCGAAAAGTTGAAAGTTAAGAGTTAAGAGTTAAAAGAGCCATCCAGCATTAATCTTTAATCTCTAAACTCTAATTTATAAACTTTTAGAGGCTGAGATTAAACCCTTTGAACCTGGGCAGGTTATGCTGCCAAGGGAATAAGTTCGAATACCCTTTTAGTTGAGCATTAATTTATTAACTAACTTAATGTTCAATGAAAATGAAAAAACTACTCTCAATCCTCGTTGCCTATCTGGCAACATGTTTGGTTCTCCAAGCCGAACCCGTAGTAAAATACTACAACGATTCCACCGAAACTCAACATGCCGATTTAGAGGAGATTACCATCACCTCTACGCGCATCAACAACTCGGGCACTCTTGCCAAACAAGAGATTAAATCCGAGGCTCTACAACTCACCAACACTGGTGTAAATCTCCCTTTCCTACTACAAATGACCCCTTCGCTCGTGGCTACGTCAGACGACGGACTCGGCATAGGCTACACCTATTTTCGCATACGTGGCACCGACCACACACGCATCAACACCACTGTGAATGGCGTGCCACTCAACGACTCAGAGTCGCAAACCGTGTTTTGGGTGAATATGACCGATATAGCCTCATCAACCAATAGTGTTGAAGTTCAGCGTGGTGTAGGCACTTCGACCAATGGTGCTGCCGCTTTCGGTGCATCGGTAAATATGCAAACTTCGAAAGCCACATCCAAGCCTTATGCTCAACTCTCGTTCAACGGCGGCATGTACAACACCTTCCGCGAAGAGGCTAAAATAGGTACGGGCATTATGTCTAACGGATTTGCTTTCGATGCGCGTGTGTCGAAAGTAAACTCTGATGGCTACCTCGAGCGCGCCTATTCCGACCTACTCTCTTACTATGCTTCAGGGGCTTGGTATGGCGACCAAACTATGGTGAAACTCCTTTTCTTCGGTGGCAACGAAACCACCTATATGGCGTGGGATGGAGTATCAGCAGAAGACCTAAAAACCAATCGACGCTATAACCCTGCCGGTCAGTACATCGACGACGATGACAACATTGCCTACTACGACAATCAAACCGACAACTACGCTCAACAACACGTGCAATTACACGTCACTCATTCTTTCAACTCTCATTGGGACCTCAACGCAGCCCTACACTACACCCATGGCGCAGGCTATTATGAGCAATATAAGTGCGACGCCAAATTCTCAGCATACGGACTCGACAACTATATAAATGATGCTGGTGAAGAGATAAAACTCTCCGACCTTGTTCGCCAAAAACACCTCGGCAACCACTTCTATGGTGGTGTGGCTGCCATAAACTATCGCAACAACAAAATGCAAGCCTCGCTCGGCGGTGGCGCAAACAACTACAATGGCAACCACTGGGGCAATATCATTTGGCTCCGCTCCGCACCACAAATCTCTCAACTCTTAACTCTCAACTCTCAACTTTCGGAATACTACCGTAGCCGTGGCGACAAATTCGACGCAAACGTCTATATCAAAGCCAATTGGGAAATCACACAATCTCTCAACCTCTATGGCGACCTACAATATCGCCACATCGACTATAAAATTAACGGCATCAACGACGAGGATTTGAGCGAACTCGATGTGCATAAAACCTACAATTTCTTCAATCCTAAAGCCGGCATTTCGTATGTCCACCAAGGCCATACGGGCTACTTCAACTTTGCTGTAGCCAACCGCGAGCCAAGTCGCGCTAACTTCACCGAGGCTGGCGTCAACGACATACCTCTACCCGAACGCCTTTACGACTATGAATTTGGTTATCAATACCTTCACAAGCGATTTGGTGTAGGTGCAAACTTCTATTTCATGGACTACTACAACCAACTCGTGCTCACAGGTCAATACTCCGACGTAGGTGCTTATCTCACCAAAAATGTTGACCGCAGCTATCGTATGGGCATCGAACTCACTGCTGGCGTGGAGATTACTAAATGGTTGCGTTGGGACATAAATGCCACCCTCTCAATGAATAAAATCATCAACTTCAGCGACTGGGCAGACGATTGGTATGCCGACTGGGATGACCCCGTAGTAGCAGAACACGGTGGCCAAGTGCTTGTCAACTACGGCACTACCAACATATCGTTCTCGCCAAACGTCATAGCTGGTAGCAACATCCAATTCGACCACAAAGGTTTCCAAGCCAACCTACTCACCAACTATGTCGGCAAACAATATCTCGACAACACCAACAACCCCCACGCCATGCTCGACGACTACTGCGTCAGCAACTTGCGACTTGCCTATACCTTAGACTTTAATAAAGAAAACCAAACAAAAACCATCAAAAATATATCTTTCCACATCCTACTCAACAACCTATTCAACACCCACTATGAATCGAATGGTGGTATCTATGGCTACTTCGAAGGGACTGACGCCAACGGCAACTATCTCCCCGAAAACCAACTCTACACCCCATGGTACTACGCCCAAGCAGGCTTCAATTTCCACGCTGGCTTCACCATAAATTTCTAAATAAGAATAAAAATACAATAATAACTAATCACCACCATTCACTATAAATGAATGATGGTGATTAGTTATCAATTCTTAACTTCAACCCCCTACTCCTTACTTACTATCCCTCCTTACCTTCCAAGATAGTGAACCGTACCTTCAAGCAAGGAACTCCCTCAATTCCATACCCCCTATCTAAACCACCTCTTCAACGGCACATCAAACCCCGTCTGTCTCATATAATTATACGTCGCCACATTCAACCCCTCAGTAAATCTACTCCAATCTGGCTCATTATCAACCTCAAACGGTATCTCATTATTCGCAAAAGCATTTGGTACCTGCGTTATATGACGAGCCGAAACCGACTCCGGATTCCTACCCGATGGACTATGACATGTCATAGCATATCTATGCCAAAACGCACTATGTATCAACCCTTCAACAAACAAATCTCTCACCCTACCCAACGAGTCATACAACTCTTTCTCGGTCTGTGTCGGGAATCCATACATCAAATAAGTATGCACCATTATTCCATTCTCCGCCAAATTACGCATACACTCCGTAGCACTCTCTATCGTAACCCCTTTATTTATCAATTTCAACACTCTCGGCGATGCCACCTCCAATCCGCCCGACACGGCTATACATCCCGATTTCGCCAACAAATAACACAATTCTGCCATATAAGTCTTATCAAAACGCACATTGGTCCAATACGTTACAACCAACTTACGCGCCAATATCTCCTCTGCTAATTTTCTCAACAATGCAGGCGGAGCCGCCTCATCCACAAAATGAAATCCCGTATTCCCTGTCTCTGCTATCATCGCCTCCATCCTATCAACTATTATCTTCACATCACACGCCTCAAACCTACCAATGTAGTCCAAACACGTATCACAAAACGCACATTTTGCCCAATAACACCCATGCGCCAACATCATCTTATTCCATCTACCATCACTCCACAATCTATGCATCGGATTCGTAGTATCCACAAAATCAATATATTTTCCCAAATCCAAACCTCTCGTCGTCGGTGCAGGCAAATCACAAAACTTCTCATTCTCTTGTACATCCATCTGCGCAAACTCCACCTTACCATCCTTCAAATATGCCGTTCTCAACAACTCACCGCCCTCTATCAATCGCCTAATTGGCAACTCTCCATCGTCAAACGTAATATAATCCACATACCTGAATATTCCAGTATCCCTCATTTGCCTCAACTCTGTATTCACATATCCCCCTCCAATCACTATCTTAACTCCCTCATATTTAGCCTTTATATACTTCGCACATTTCAATCCAGCCAACAAATTACCTGGAAATGGCACCGAAATCCCCACCCAATCTGGTTTCACCTCTTGCAACTTCTTCTCCAACAACTCCAACATCAACTTCTCTATTAAGTTTCTATCTTGAGCAAAATAATTCAACTCCTCCCCTACCGTAGAAGAATAAGCAGTAGAAGTTATCAATTGTGCATTGTGCATTGTGCATTGTGCATTTAAATTCTCCAACTCCCTCTCAAGTGGCTCAAACGTAGCCAAATAAGTACACAATCGCTCTGCATAACGTATCAACTGAAAATGTTCATCTAACAATTGCACCACATCCACCACATTTTTCAAAAACAAACTACACAAATATTTTGCTCTATCCACCTTTCCCGACGTTCCAAACGCCCACTCCAACTCCTCTTCATCTGGCAAACGGTGCATATCTTCCCAAAATCTCAAATCCGAGAATCTATTAGCCAACTGCAAATCTCGCCCCGACAAAAACTTCATCACTGCCTCCACATTACGCTCATAAAATCCCCTATTCGACACAATTATACGCATCGTTTTATTCAACTTCAACTCTCTACTCTCTACCCTCTTCTCTACAACATCAAACACTCGCCCTAATTCCATTCGAGTAAACAATCTATTTATCAACTCAATACCCAAATCCATCTGCTCTGCTTCAATACCTCTACTACGCAAATATCCCGTCAAATGCGTAATCGACGGATACGGAGTGTTCAACTGTGTCAATGGTGGTAATACAAATAAAATCATAATCTTAACAATTAATATTTACGCAAAAAACACTCTTTATTTACTAGTTTTAGATAATACAGGTCGTATCGTACAACCATAACATCTATACATATTACCATTAACTCTTGCATCAATAGAATTTGCATAAAGATACCACGAATACCATGATCTATAAAGAGTATTAGACCAATAATAGCAACTTACTCCAACATTAGCCTCATATCCATATTCATCAATAAAACCCGCAGCTGGCAAAAAAATAAAATTACCATTTCGTCCAATTACTTTATATCCATAAATTCCATTAACCATAGTCCACTCCCACGTACAATTAGAAACCAACTCTCCAAGTTCCTTAAATGTTGGTATACGCCATCCGTCACCTAAATTTACATTCACAATATCATCATTAAATTCAAGTTCTGACTTATTATCTACAATCCCCCATTCGAAAGTATCATTATATTTAGTTAAATCCTCTTTTGCTTTTTTACAATACTTGTAATTAGACCAATCATAATATTTTTTAGGCTTACATTCACCCCATGCTACATAATAGCCAAAATCTTCCGGACTATTTGCACCAATATTACATGTTGCCCAATTTACAGAAAGACCTAAATCTACATAACTTTCATTAAAATTTAAATTTTCTTTTTCGCATTGAACAAACAAAAGTATAAATACACCAAATAGTAACAAGTTAAAAATCTTCTTCATAATAAATATATACTTTTAATAAAAACTTCATAAATTGAAATTATATTACGATTATACTGCAAAGTTACAAAAAATTGTGCATTATGCATTGTGCATTGTGCATTTTTTTATACCTTTGCAAAAAATAAAAAACCATGAACTCTCAACTAATAACTATTCTCGGTCCTACCGCCAGTGGCAAAACTACCCTCGCCACTCACCTTGCTGCAAAGATAAATGGCGAAATCATTAGTGCCGACTCTCGCCAAATCTATCGTGGCATGGACCTCGGCACCGGCAAAGACCTCTGCGAATACACTATAGATGGCAAAGAAATTCCATACCACCTCATCGACATTCATCCCGCAGGCTACAAATACAATCTTTATGAATATCAACGCGACTTTCTCAAAGCCTACGACTCTATCATCCAACGTGGCACTCAACCTATCCTATGCGGTGGCACTGGACTCTACATCGAAGCCGTACTCGGGGGCTACCGCCTACTCGAAGTCCCTGTCAATGAACCTCTACGCCAATCTCTCGAAAGCAAATCACTTGAAGAATTAAGCCATATTCTCGACACTTATCCTAACTATCATCGCCACAATCAAACTGATGTAGATACGGTAAAACGTGCCATCCGCGCTATCGAAATTGCCGACTACTACGCTCACAACGAATCCATAGAAACAGACTACCCAACCCTCAACCCTATCATCATAGGCGTTGACATCGACCGCGAGCTCCGTCGCGAAAAAATCACTCGTCGCCTCAAAGCTCGCCTCAACGAAGGTATGCTCGACGAAGTGCAAGGCCTACTCGATAGCGGCATCCACCCCGACGACCTCATATATTACGGATTAGAATACAAATTCCTCACTCAACACCTAATTGGCGAACTCACATTGAACGAAATGTTCAAAGGATTAGAGACGGCAATCCACCAATTTGCAAAGCGACAAATGACCTGGTTCCGTGGCATGGAACGCCGAGGTTACACAATAAATTGGATAAATGCCGACCAAACTATAGAGCAAAAAGTACAACAAGCCCTCGAAATCATCAACAAAAAGTAAAGATATAGCATACCATGTCCGCTATACACCACTTACAAAACACTAACAATCAACACATAACAAATAAAATACAAAAAAGTCACCAAAACATTTGGTCAATTCATAAAAAAGTTGTAACTTTGCATCGCTTTTGAGAAAAGGATGTTTATCTCTAATCTCTACACTCTAAGCACTAAACTTTTTACGGGATGTAGCGCAGTCCGGTTAGCGCACCTGCTTTGGGAGCAGGGGGTCCCAGGTTCGAATCCTGGTATCCCGACAAAAACAAAAAAATATGCCGAATGGCAAATAGTTGAGCATTATGTATTCTGCATTGTGCATTAATTAAAACGGGATGTAGCGCAGTCCGGTTAGCGCACCTGCTTTGGGAGCAGGGGGTCCCAGGTTCGAATCCTGGTATCCCGACAATAAGTAGAGACGCAAAATTTTGCGTCTCTTTTTTTTATTCTCTTAATTCTCAATTCAATTATGGAAGCTCAAGGAAAAGTAATTGCCATTTTAGAAGCACGTAGCGGTGTTAGCAAAGCTGGTCGCGAATGGATGTCACAAGAATACGTAATCGAAACACCAGGACAATACCCTAAAAAAATATGTTTCAACCTCTTCGGTGCAGACCGCATCAACGAGGCTCATATCCAAATGGGCGAAGATATCATCATCGAATTCGACATCGATGCTCGCGAATGGCAAGGCCGCTGGTTCACATCAATCAACGCTTTCCGTGTAACTCGTCCTATGGCAATGCCAGCCAACAACGAACCAATGATGCAAGAACCACCATTTGCAGCTGACCCATTCAGCCAACCAATGCAACAAGCTCCAACTATGCAACAAGCATCACCATTCGACAACGCCCTCCCAAGCGACCCTGGCGATGACCTCCCATTCTAAACACACAAAAAAAATCAAAATAAAAAAGGCAGACAAATCAATAATATTTGTCTGCCTTTTTTCATACTACAAATCAACAAAAACATAAAAACTACCATCAAAACACAAGAATGGCACAATCTTTGCATTACTACTAACGAAAACAATCGCAATATTAGCCAAAGATTGGAAAATTCGACAATTTAAATATTCATTACCGAGGCTTATTTCCCTTATCAATGGCGGGCTACGCTTCTCTCCCTCAAGAGTTGTAACCTATAAGGTCGGCAGATTACAAAGAACTGGAATCCCTCAAACCCTACACAAGAGGAATTATTCTCAACAAATGGCAATGCGATTTTCAAAATAAATCCGCTTCTACCCCACCAGTAGAAACGGATTATTTTTTATATTATAGCTTTTCAATCAATAATTAGAATCAAAACTAGATTCATCATACTTTATATAATACTTATTTGGTGCAAATTGAGCTCTATACAACTCCACATTATCTTCTCCACAATCTCTCTCCTCTACATAATACTCAAACTCATCTTCTGGCATATTCTGAATACTTTTTACATAAAATTTATTCACTACTTCTATTTTATCATCTAAACCTTCTAATGAATATACCAATCTATTTTCAAATAATAAAGGAGTATTTTTTGTATTAAAAACCAATTTATTAAGTATATCACCATTAGACCTAAAAGAGCGTTTTTTTGCTTCATCTTCTGACAAAAAACTCTTCCATAAATATAAGTCACAGCTACGATACATAAAATCTGTAACACTAAATTGATTTATTATTTTAAATGTTTTAGCAGGTACAATCATATATGCTCTATTTTGAAAATAATCATAAGCCATACCATTACGAATAAAAAAAGATTTATCCAAATGAATAGTTATATCTTTATCTGTAATATTTTTTATAACAAAAGAAACATTTCCATAACTACCCCAAAAAGAATATTCCATAAAAATATTATCATCAAAATAAATAAGTTTACTATCTTTATCTATTTTTACATTATCTTCTACTGGTCTAATCTCTCCTACCTGATAATAACAATATGAAACAGTAGAACAAGACATTGCCAATAGACCAATCAGAACAACAAAAATAAATAATTTACAAAATAGCTTCATAATCAAATACCCTAATCCGTGTCGGGCACAACTATTTAGATTATAAAATTAAGCACAAAAAAAGCGAGAAGTCAACTTTCTCGCTAATTACAGGTATTTTGGCGTGACCCAAACTATACGAATAAATGAAGTTCACGCTATTATATACGTGAACATTTTCTAACTTATTCCTTCAGATTCTCAAAATCGCCAAATTTTAGATACAAGAAAGAACAAAGCAAAAATGCTTTAACAAAACAACCTGAGAACGCTACTCAGTGTATTCGTGCCACAAAGATAGAAATTATTTTTCAAATACACAAGAAAAACAATCAAAAAAAATAACCCTATTAGACGGAAAAAAATATAAAAAATGGTTATTCAATTCTAATATTATTGAAAGATTTGCATATATTGAAGGTATAGGTTGTTTAGATGGCTTAACCTTTATGGGCAATTGCTATTTTAACTTAATTCAACCAGAAGCAATTCCTGTATGCTATCAAGGAGAACACTTAGTATGCGCAAGTAAAAATGGACAACTACTCTATCAAATGAGTGAATCAGAAATGAAAAATATTGGAGCTGAATGTAAATGCTTACATAAAGGAATACCAAATAATATTGAAATAATAACTACCCCAACTACGACTACTCAAAAAATTATCCGTGATGGTCAACTTTATATTATCAAAGATGGAAAGACTTATAATGTAATGGGAATAGAAATAAAAGATATAAATTTTTAATAGATAAGAGTTAATCAATTTTTCTAAAAATTTAGCAGACACTCAACAATGAGTGTCTGTTTTTTTACACCCCACCACATAATAAAAACGTACTTCACTACGTCTCTTTTTACTGTACACATTCAATCATAGAACATAGCAAACTATATTTCATCAGTTCGACATAAAACTCCGAACCAAGAGCTCTTAAGACAAGACAAAAATGAACAACCTATGCCATCCGTAAAGCAAAAAAAATCAATTTTCAATACTCAATCCTTTTTTTTGATAAGTAAAATCAAATTCAAGTTTACTTAAGCTATTCCATGCTAAATAAAAATCATCACAACCAAAAAGATTTATGTTAACTACTATATTGTTAACAATACAATACAATACAACACCACCCCGAAAATTTAAATCTCCAAGGCATACCCAAAAGAGAGTCCATTCATTCAAATAAACCCTGCCATGTAATACAAAAATAAAGAAACCCCGAAGAACTTAATCTTCGAGGTTTCTGAAAAACGGCGGCGACCTACTCTCCCACGATGCAACGCAGTACCATCGGCGCGAGTGGGCTTAACTTCTCTGTTCGGAATGGGAAGAGGTGGAACCCCACTGCTATAACCACCTAAATATCTTTT
>JAZOUT010000046.1:0-14078 GCA_045658305.1 Candidatus Aphodosoma sp.
CAACTAATAAATCTAGTTTAAATTCGCCAATTGTTCTATTTTTGTAGGTTACGGTTAAAGGCTTTTGTGATTCAACCTTTAATCCTAAGTCTTCTAATTCAACTATTAATGCATTTTCATATATAGATTCTAAATAGCCTGGCAGAAAATTATCTCTTACTCTATATGCTGCATCTATAATTGTTTTTATTAGTTTTTCTATATCTATTATTTGGGTATTATAATTTGTCATTTTTTTGCTGAGATAAAACTTAGTTTTAGCGAAGTATACGTTATAATAAAATAAATTTGTCTTTATGTCATTCTGTCTAAAAAATAGATTTAGTGTGTGATTTTGAACATGATTTCGCGGAGTAGGTCGCGTTGAGATGTGCCTGTGTCGCCGAAACCTTTGCTTCGCACGTCGAGTTCGCGTATGAGGCCTATGGCATAGAGTGTGCGTGCAGAGTTGTAGATTGTGGCTGCGTGTTGGTAGTCTTTTACAAAATATGGATTGATGCCTAATTCAGCAGCTACGTTGGGTTGTGATTTGTCGCGTAACGAGTGGTAGAGCAGTAGGTTAGAGAAGAAGTTGAAGACTACCGTTGTGGTTACTACGATAGGGTTGTTTTTAGGGTCCTTGGCAAAGTGGTCGATGATGCGGTTGATTTTTAGTATGTCGCGGTCGCCAATGGCTTTGACGAGTTCGAAATTGTTATAGTCTTTAGATATTCCGATGTTGCGTTCGACCATGAGAGAGTCGATGCGACGAGTTTCGTGGTTTTCGAGGAGAATGAGTAGTTTGTCGACTTCGTTTACAATTTTACTGAGTTGAGTACCAAGGAATTCGGCTAGAAGATTGGCTGCTTTGGGCTCAATGTCGGCATTGTGTTCACGCACGTAGGCTGTAATCCAAGATGGGATTTCGTTGTCGTATTTGCGTTTAGATTCGAACAAGATGCCATTGGCAGCGATATCTTTAACAAATTTTTTGCGGCCATCGACAGAGCCATGTTTGTGGCATAGTACGATGACGCTTGATGAGAGAGGTTGTTTGAGGTAGGCACTGAGATTGTCGAAATTCTTGATATTTTGAGCTTCGCGTACCATAATGAGTTGATATTGACTCATCATAGGGTAGCGTCGTGCAGCCATAATGATTTCGTCGCAGGTGGTGTCTTTGCCATATAGAAGAGTCATATTAAACTCTTTTTCGTCGTCGGTGAGCAGATTTTTTTCGATATAGTCGGCAATAAGGTCGATGTAGTAGTCCTCTTCGCCATGTAGGAGATAGATGGGTTTCCAATCGCCTGACTTCATCTGATTGATTATCTGCTGATATGTTGGTCCTGCTTGTTTTGCCATAAATATAATTTGAAAGTTAAAATTTGAAAGTTGAAAGTTTATGCTGAATAGTAACTTTCAATTCTGATATTATTCGTAGCGAAGGTGTTTGATTGTGCGAGAGTTGTGTTGTAGGCTTGAGAGGGCTTTGATGCCGATAGTTAGGTGTTCGTCTACGAAGTTTTGAGTTACGTGTTTGTCGGATTCTTCGGTTTTGATGCCTTCGGGGTGCATAGGCATGTCGCTGACGAGAAGGAGTGCGCCTGTTGGTATTGCATTGTGGAATCCGACAGTGAAGAGAGTGGCAGTTTCCATGTCGATGGCTATACTACGCACGGCTTTTAGGTGTTGTTTGAATTCATCGTCGTGTTCCCAAACGCGTCGGTTGGTAGTGAAGACGGTACCTGTCCAATAGTCTTTGCCAAAGTCGCGGATGTTGGAGCTGACGGCACGTTGAAGGTTGAATGCGGGTAGGGCAGGTACCTCGGGTGGGAAGTAGTCGTTGGATGTACCTTCGCCTCGAATGGCGGCACTTGGGAGGATGTAGTCGCCGACATGGTTTTTGTCTTTTAGTCCACCGCATTTGCCGAGGAATAAGACAGCCTTTGGATGTATTGCACTGAGGAGGTCCATGATGAGAGCGGCGTTGGGTGAACCCATGCCGAAGTTGATAATAGTGATACCATTAGCACTTGCGGAGAGCATATTGCCATCGCGACCCATGATTTCAACGCCAAATTTTTCGGCAAAAAGTTCGATGTAGTTGTTGAAGTTGGTAAGTAATATATATGGAGTGAATTGGTCGAGAGGACGTTTAGTGTAGCGAACTAACCAATTTTCTACTATTTCGGTTTTTGTTTTCATGTTTTTTAGGTTAACGGTCAACAGTCTATATTAGTTTTTGATTATTAGTTCATTGTATTTGGGCCATTGCTCTGCGAAGATGTATTTGCGGTTTTCGAAATCGACTTTGCATAGAAGGTGTTGTAGTCCGTTGCTGACAATGAGGTAAGGGACGCGGAGTTGTAGGTTGTAGGTGGCTATTTGGTCGAATACTCGTTGAGTGATGGCTACGTCGGTACGTTTGTATTCGATGATTATTAGAGGATTGCCGTAGTCGTCGTAGATGATGGAGTCGCACCGTTTGGAAAGTCCGTTATAGTTGATAGTTACTTCGTTGGCTATGCGAGACATAGGAGCTTCGAGTGTGTCGGATATGTATATGATTGTGTTTTGCCTAACCCATTCTTCAGGTGTGAGAACGAGCCATTTGCCTCTTATAGAGTCAAATATTTGCAACTGTTCATTTTGCTTGCGTAGACGAATTCGGTCGCTATAGTCGGGCATGTTTAACAATTCATAATTCATATTATAGATTTTTAATAGCGAGTAGTTAGTAGTTGGGAGTGATAATAGTTTATCGTTACTCGCGTACTATTTTTTGTTTTTGTTGTTTTTCTTGTTTTGGATGTCTTGGAGTTTTATGTTTTTGTTGCGGAGGTCGATTTTGCCATTGCTGAGACGATGTAGGTCGTCGAGGATTATTTCGTCGTTGATAACTTCTTGATTGTAGGTATTGTAGCAACGCTTCATGAAGTTGGCAATGATAATGAGTAATTGTTGGTTGTTTAGTATGGTTTGGTCGGCAGAGATGCGTGTGATGAAATTGTCGATGAAGCGTCCATAGTGGCGTTCGCGTATTTGATAGTCGGGTAGAGGAATAGCTTCGGGAGTAGGGTGGATTTCTTCTGCTGGAGTGATTTCGAATGGATAGTCGATGTCTAATTCGAAATTAGACATTAGAGCGAGGTGGTCCCAAAGTTTGTGTTGAAAGGCTTCGTTGTCACGTAGATAAGGGAATAGATTGCCCATGCAATTGATTATGCTACGAGCGCAACGATTACGTTCGTTTCGGTCTTCGATTTTCATGGCAATTTCTACCATGTTTTGTATATTGCGTCCGTATTCGGGAAGGATAAGTTCTTTCATTAGTTAGGAGTTAGGAATGAGGAGTTAGGAGTTAATAGTAATAATTGTGCATTATGCATTGTGTATTGTTTTAATTCTTTTGTGGTGTATAGAACTCTTTGAGGTAGAAAGGTTCGTAGTAGGCTACGTCTTCGAATTGGTTGTTGAGGTATGCCTTTTCGGCGAGTTCGACCATCATATTTGCGATTGGTTTGATAGTTGTGTCGAAGTGAGCATTAGGGTTTTGGATTACTTTTGAACATTTTTCTGCACCATTGCCACAGAAATATATAGGGTGATTGATATCAGAGAAGCTGTTTTCGTCGATGATTTTTGCTTCGGCTGGAGAAATTTGATTGAGTGCGTAATCGTACATGGCAGTGTAGACTTCCATGCGACGAGCATCAATAAGAGGACAGATTATAATATTCGCAGGTTCGGTTTGTTTAAATGCAGTAGCGATGACTTTGAGAGTGTCGATAGCAATTAGTTTACAACCGAGAGCATAGCAAAGACCTTTGGCTGTAGATACACCTATACGGAGACCAGTGTATGAACCAGGTCCACCGCTAACGGCTACGGCATCGAGTGTTATATTTTTTTCTTTTAGAAGTTTCATTGCAGCTTCAACGTAGAGGGGTAGATGTGTGGCATGTTGCATTGCTTCGTTGCTCATTTGTGAGTTGATGATTTTGCCATCGCAAGCAATAGTTACGCTACAGATTTCGGCTGAAGTTTCGATTAGTAATATATTTGCCATTTTTGAAAAAATGTATAGGGTTAGAGTATAGAGTTTACAGGGGGGAATTTATTTTTGCAGTATTTTGCAAAGTTACAAAAATTAGGTTGAAAGAACAATGAAAAACAAAAAAATATTGAAAAATTTGGTAGTTTCGTTTTTTATTTCTAAATTTGCACCACGAAATCAAACATTTATTGCCTATAAGAGAAAAACTACCATTATTTTAATTGAGAATTGAAAATTGAGAAATGAGAAATCATTTTTTGTTTTTGGTTTGTTTATTTGTTAAGATATGGCAGTTATTAAGAATAATTTCACTGATGAGGAGTTGGTGATTAGTTTTGCAAATGGCGATAATGGTGCGTTTGAGTCTCTTTTGATGCGTCATAAAGACAAGGTGTACACTTATATATTCAATATAGTGCGTGAACACAGCATCGCCGATGATATTTTCCAAGATACGTTTATAAAAGTGATTACGACTATCAAGCAAGGTCGTTATTATGATGCGGGCAATAAGTTCGTGGGATGGCTTATGCGTATTGCTCATAATCAGACGATTGATTATTATCGTCGTTTGGCGTTGGATAAAGAGATTTCGAATGACGGTTACGAGGTTGATTTGTTCAATGAGGTGAGTTTGTATGATTATTCAGTGCAAGATATGATTGAACGAGAGGAGGCGTTGCGTGATATAGAGATGTTGATTTCGATGTTGCCTGATGACCAGCAGAGGATTGTGATGATGCGATATTATCAGGATTTATCGTTTAAAGAGATAGCTGATTTAGAGCATATTTCGATAAATACGGCTCTTGGGCGCATGCGTTATGCGTTGATAAATATGCGCAAGAATGCACAGAGATATAATTTAGTGCGTGATTTGGAGAAAATATTTGATTAATGAAAAAGAGGGAGTGTTTGAATTAAGATGCACGTTTTTTGAAATTTTATAGATTGTAGATTTAGATAGGATTGAGTCCATTTTTGAAGCTTTTTTAGTTTTCGAAAATGGGCTTTATTTTTTTGTTTTTAATTGATTTTTATGTATTTTATTTTGTTTTATAGAGTTGTATGTGAGCAAGATGTGAGTAAACAGCTCCGAAGTAGAGTGACATTTTTTGATAAGGAGCAGAGTGTAGGGAGGAAGGTGTAAGGATGCTCGTGGATTGCTTTATAGTATGTTTATCCTATATTTATTATATATTTATCCTATATTTATCCTATATTTATGGTATGTTGTAGTTAGGGAGAGGGTTGGGTTCTTTGTCATTTTAGTTGAAAATATTATTTTAACTACTTATTTTAACGCCCTCGGCCTTCGTCTCCTCCCCCTAAGACAGGGGGACAATATTGGGGTTGCCTCTGTTTTTTGCGCATTTTTTGGAGTATAAGATGGATATTAAAATGAATGATTTCAACTAAATTGAAGAAGAACCGAGGGTTGGGAATGGGGAATGAGGAGTGAGGAATGAGAAATGGAGAATGGGAAAAATGATATTCTGAAACGCTACGTTGATTCATGGGAGTCTGTTTTGCAACTGATTTGGGCTAGATGTTCTGGATGGATTAGACGTTTAGGTTTTCTATATTTTGTGCTTTGATGGGCAATTGGATGCACGAGATGTATGTTTTTATTGATGAGTAGTATCGTTTTGAGAGGAGAGTTTTTAACTAAATTGATGAAGAATTGAGGTCTTTGGCGTGATATTTGATGTTTTTTAGTTGAAATGCTTGTGGATTTGAAAAATAATTTCTACCTTTGCGGTGTGAATACATTGAGTAGAGTTCTCAAGTTGTTTTGTTAAAGCATTTTTGCTTTGTTCTTTCTGTTATTGAAATTTGGCGATTTTATGTAAGTGAAAGGATGAGTTGAAAAAATGCCCATTGTTGTATATATACGGCGTGGGCTTAACTTATCGTACTTACGAGGTCACGCCAAATACCTAATAACAGCGAGATAGTTGAGTTCTCGCTTTTTTGTATCCTTATTTATAAGTTTTTTATTTTAAGGAGTTGCGCCCGACACGTATTAGGGATTCTATTATGAAAAAAATTATTTTGTTGTCTTGTATTATTGCAATGGCTATGAATGTTATGGCTTATCAGCCAATGTTGGTCGAAGGTCGTCTTTGGACTACTCATGTTTATGAAGACCCAATTGAATATAGTATTAAAGCCGCTATAAATGATACGATGATATATCGAATAGCTGGGGATACTATTATTAATGAGCAGACCTATAAAGTCATCCAATGGACTAACTCTGACCATAAATTCTTAATGCGAGAAGACATTGACGAGCAAAAAATTTGGGCTTTTGACACCGAAAAAAATACAGAAAAATTAGTAGCTGATTTTAAACTTAACGTTGGAGACCGCCTTGATATTATCAATGAAACAACATGTGAAAATATTTCGTATATCAAAGATAATGAGGGTAATATATTGAAAAGGATGACCTTTGTTGGTAACAATAATTTTACTTTAGTTGAAGGCTATGGTTTTGAAAATATAACTATCAACGACGATTCGGAATACAAAGCTAGTGTAAATTTATTGTCGGTCGTACACGAAAACGACACTTTAATTGATTTTACGAAAGAAACTGAGGACTATAATCCAATTGTAGTTGAGGGTTATAGTTGGAATGTCGTTAATCGTAATGTCCATCTTGATGGTAATAATACTACTAAATACAGCACATTTATAGAAAAAATAGAGGGTGATTCTGTCGTTAATAACGTAAACTATAAAAAGTTATGGCGTAGTGTAAACGATGAAATGACTGAATATGAGGTTATTGCTCTCGTTCGTGGAGATATTGAAAATCAAAAAGTATGGGCTTTTGTAGGTGAAAAAGAATATTTGATTTATGATTTTGCTTGTAAAGTAGGTGATAAAGTAATGACACTTAAATCATTACAAAGTGCAGAAAGTCAAGTAGAAGAGATTGAAATGACTATCAAAGCCATAGAAAAGATAGAAGATTTTAATGACGTAAAATATAATAAATATATTGCTATGGTTGAAAATCAGGATATTGTTTATTATGAGCGTTTTGGTTCGGAAAATGGCTGGTGTAGTCGCTCGTACGATGATATTGTTGGCGGTGGCATTAATATTATGATTTGTGCTTTCGATGAAACTGGTGAATTGGAATTTAAACCAGTATATAACAATGAATTGGATGAAATAGAGGATTGTTATATAAACGAAATTAAAACTGGTGTTGAAAATGTAACAATTCCAAATACATCATTGAAAAAGGTTATTCGTAATGGTCAGCTTTATATTATTCATGAGGAAAAGATTTATAATGTAATGGGAGTAGAGGTGGAGAATATGAATTGGGATTTTTGAAAATAGTAATTAAGTAAATTTTTTGATTGGCAGGCACTCAATGATGGGTGTCTGTTTTTTTTGTTTATCATTTTAATGAAATTAAAAAGGGCTGATTTCTTTGTGGAAATCAGCCTTAAATTTTTGTGTTTAGAAATTATCTAATTAGAGAATTTCGTCGATAACTGCAGTGATTTTTGCTTCTGATGTTGCACCAACGATTTTTTTGCCTGGTACCAATTCGCCGTTTTTGAAGAAAAGGAGTGTTGGCACTGAACGGATTGCAAATTCTTCTGTTGTTTCTGCTGCTTCTTCGATGTCGATTTCACCTAATACTGCACGACCTTCGTATGCTGCTGCAATTTTTTCGATTACTGGTTGGAGTGATTTACATGGACCGCACCATGCTGCACCAAATTTTACAACGACTACTGCGTTGTTTGCTAATACTTCTTTGAAGTTAGCATCTGTAATGTGTAATGCCATAATTTTAGTTATTAATGATTAATTATTAGTTATTAGTTATTAACGTTTGGTCTTTAGTGATTAAACTTAAATTTGCTATAAATTTAAAACACTATACGTTCTCTTTTGCAAAGGTAATGATTTTAATTTATAATTATACTCTTTGAAGTATTAATTTTTGTTAAAATTTTATTCTTCTGCTTCTTTTTTTGTGTTTTTATTGTTGTTAATCCAGAATTTTATTGAACCTTCTTTTTCTAATATTTCTAATTCGTTGATTAGTTGATTGTTTGGATTGATTTGAATTTTTTTAGATCTTAAATTGATATTACTGCGGCTTTCAGGGTCGTGTACTTCAAGATATAATTCAGTTTCACCACTGTTTCCATCTAAGATTTCTAATAATTTGTGAGTTAATTCAGCGTTTATTTTTCCTAATTGTAATGCTATTGTTATTTTTTTGACAAGTTTAGTGGCTACGTTTTCAAGTAATTCCATTTTTAGGATTTTAGTTTCGAATTCTTTAGGTGTGTTATCATCGTTTTTAGGAGCATATTTCCAATCGCTACCACGTTCTTGTGTTTTTACGATTATAGCAATAAATAGATTTTCTTTTAAGAAGTTACGATAAGCGGTGTAGTCGTTACCAAATAGAGGAAATTCGTAACTTCCCGTATAATCTTGTAGTGTAAGTATTCCGAAAGGAGTGCTTTTCTTGGTCATACCTTCACGACATGCTGTTACGATACCAGCTACGGTGAACGTTTTAGCATCGCGATTCTTTTTCATTTCGTCAATTTGATTGAGATTGACACAGGCATATTGAATAGGTACGCGATATTGGTCGAGAGGGTGAGATGAGAGGAATATGCCTACATATTCTTTCTCTTTGCCAAGACGTTCGAGAGTTGACCAAGGTTCAGTTTTAGGTATTTCAGGCTTAGGTATTTCGAGTGTTTCATCATCAAATCCACCAAACAATGAATTAGTATTCATTTGTTTGTCTTGTTGATAGCGGTTACCATATCGGATTAGTAGTTCGAGGGTTTGTTCGCCTTTTGGATTTACTGCGAAATATTGCTCGCGTTTTACATCTTCGAAACAATCAAATGCCCCAGAGAGAGCTAATGACTCTAAAGTCTTTTTGTTGCAAGCTGTAAGATTGACACGTTCGATGAAGTCGTATATAGATTTATACGGGCCATTCTTTTTGCGTTCATTTACAAGGCTTTCCACAGCTCCTTCTCCTACACCTTTCACGCCACCAAGTCCAAACCTAATTTCACCTTTTGGGTTTACGGTGAAGTTTAATTCCGACTCGTTCACATCTGGTCCTTTTACTAACAAGCCCATCGCCTTACATTCGTCCATAAACTTGGTTACGTCCGAGATGTTGTCTTTGTTGCGAGTCAAGTTGGCTGCCATAAATTCGGCAGGGTAGTGAGCCTTCAAATATGCTGTTTGGTACGACACCCATGAATAGCATGTAGCATGCGATTTATTAAACGCATACGAAGCAAACTTCTCCCAGTCGGCCCAAATCTTCTCCAATTTCACAGGGTCGTGACCATTGCTTTGACCTTGAGCAATAAATTTAGGCTTCATTTGGTCTAGCTTGTCGCGCAACTTCTTACCCATTGCTTTACGCAAAGCGTCAGACTCACCACGAGTGAAGTTGGCAAGCAGACGTGATAGGAGCATCACTTGCTCTTGATAAACCGTAATGCCGTATGTATCTTTGAGATACATTTCCATACAATCCAAGTCGTATTCAATAGGTTCGCGGCCATGTTTACGAGCAATGAATTGAGGGATATAGTCCATTGGACCTGGACGATATAGGGCATTCATCGCAATAAGGTCTTCGAATACAGATGGTTGCAACTCTTTTAAGTATTTTTGCATACCAGGCGATTCGAATTGGAATGTACCGATAGTACGACCTTCACTATATAATTTATAAGTTTCGGCATCGTCGATAGGTATTTTATCA
Organism: Candidatus Aphodosoma sp.; assembly: GCA_045658305.1. Lineage (GTDB taxonomy): Bacteria > Bacteroidota > Bacteroidia > Bacteroidales > Paludibacteraceae > Aphodosoma. The sequence goes on from JAZOUT010000046.1 coordinate 9,834, forward strand.
ATATTGATGTCGATACCTTTTGATTTTTTGATATTGCGGAGAGCTTCTTTGATGATAGATAGGGTTTTAAGTCCTAAGAAGTCCATTTTGATAAGTCCAACTGACTCAATTACCGAACCTTCGTATTGAGTGACGAGCATATCTTCGTTGGTATCTTTGTCTTGAGCAGTAGATAGAGGGGCGAATTTCTTTAAGTCGTCGGCACCAATGATTACACCACAGGCATGCACACCAGTTTGACGTACAGTGCCTTCGAGCATTTCGGCATATTTTAGTGTATCGGCAAGATTGCGGTCTTCGCCATTACGAGCTTCAGCTAATTCAGGTACATATTTAAGGCAGTTTTTGATGTTTACCTTTGGTACTTTACCTGTTTTAGGATCAGCTTTATCGTCACCAAATTTGTCAGGAATCAGACCTGTGAGGCGGTTTACATCAGGTAGAGGCACATTTTGCACACGACCAACGTCTTTGATAGACGATTTAGTTGCCATTGTGCCATAAGTAATGATATGGGCAACTTTTTCTTTTCCATATTTTTCAGTAACCCAACGTAATACCTCGCCACGGCCATCGTCGTCGAAGTCGATGTCAATATCGGGTAATGAAATACGGTCGGGATTTAAGAAACGTTCAAACAGCAAATCATATTTCAAAGGGTCGATATCGGTGATTTTTAAGCAATAAGCTACCACTGAACCTGCAGCTGAACCACGACCTGGGCCTACAGATACACCCATACCGCGCGCAGCTGAAATAAAGTCTTGTACGATGAGGAAGTAGCCAGGGAAACCCATTGTTTTCATGATATGCAACTCAAACACAATGCGTTCCATTGTGTCGTCGGGTACAGGGTCGCCATATCGCATTTTTGCTCCATCGAGAGCGAGTTTACGAAGATAATCAGCTTCTAATTTAATACGATATAATCGCTCGTATCCGCCAATGGCCTTTATCTTTTTTTCTGCATCTTCTTGGCTCATCACCACCTCGCCCTTTTCGTTGCGTGTAAATTCATTGAAAAGGTCTTCGTGGCTGAATTTTTGGCGATACTCATCCTCGGTGCCAAATTCGGCAGGAATGTCGAACATAGGCATGATAGGTCCGCGGTCGAGACTATATACCTCCACTTTGTCTGCAATCTCCATCGTATTAGCCAATGCTTCAGGTACATCGGCAAATATCTCTGCCATCTCTTCTGGGGTTTTTAACCACTCTTGCTTGGTGTAGCGCATACGATTTGGGTCGTCGAGGTCTTTGCCTGTAGAAAGACAGATCAATCGGTCGTGAGCCTCAGCGTGCTCCTCCTCTACAAAGTGCACATCATTAGTTGCAATCACCTTTGTATTAGTCTTTTCTGCCAATTCAAGTATCTTTTTGTTTACCTGTTTTTGGCGTTGATATACGTTTTGGTCGGCACCAGGTTTATCTGTTTTGTGGCGTTGAATTTCAAGGTAATAATCGTCGCCAAACACCTCTTTAAACCACATGATGCTCTTTTCAGCCTCATCGAGATTACCTGCTATGATATGTTGAGGAATTTCGCCACCAAGACATGCTGAGCATACGATAAGTCCCTCGCTATGAGCTTTGAGTATCTCTTTGTCGATACGCGGACGACGGTAATATCCATCAATCCATGCCATTGATATTATTTTGCAGAGGTTTTCGTAGCCTTTAGGGTTTTTAGCCAAAAGCACCAAGTGATAGCCCGATGCATCGACTATCTGCTCTTTGCCATTTTCGGGATTGATAGTTTTGAAATCTTTGTCCTTATTGCGTAAAGAGCGGCGAGCGCAGTATGCCTCGCAACCAATGATAGGTTTGAAAAACTCCTTCTCTTTGGCTTTGATTAGTGATTTTATATCTTCGAGGGTATCAGTATTATTTTCCTCTTCAGCTTTTTTAAGCTCTTTTTTTAGGTCTTTTATAGCATCTTTAACCTTTCCATTAACCTTAGCGGCAGTGTCAACCAACTCTTTTATACCAAACATATTACCGTGGTCGGTAATAGCAATGGCATTCATCCCAGTGCGTTTGCATTTATCGATAAGGTCACCCACTTTCGACATTCCATCAAGAATCGAATAGTGAGTATGTACGTGTAAGTGTGTGAATTGAATCATAGTAATTTGAAATTTTAAAGTTGAAAATTGAAAGTTAAAAGTGGATTTGTTGTACTTTCAACTAAAATTGGAAATAAATGAATGCTTGTAGGTCGGCAGTGATGAATTGATAGACGATGAATACTACTGCTACAACAAGTATAGCCATTACGGGTAGAGGCAGTAGTGCGAAGTTGATGCGATACCAGCGTTTCCAACGCACAGGCAACCAATGGATTATCATGCCGAGAGCAAACAATACGAAAACTTTCCAATAGGCTATACAAATATCGGGGATAACCTCTAAGTTCCAAGCCGAACCCATTTGGTGCACCATGTTTTTGGCTGTGTTCCAAGCATGCTCGTTGGCGAGGTCGGGGTCGAGATTTGAACCCGAACGGAAGAATAATCGCGTGAAACTAATGAATATAAATGTTTGAAATATCCCCCAAACGTTTCCAATAGTAGAATCCGATTTAATTGTGCATTTGTGCATTGTGCATTTGTTGTATACCCAACGGATTAATGTTCCAAACGCTATAATTCCACACCAAACGGCAAGCACATTCCATATTGGCGCAGGGGCTAAATAAGTCAATCCAACGAGTAGGGCAGCGACCAATACCACCATCAGCATTTTTATGTTCATCGACCATCCACGCCAAATCTTGTAGATGAGCATACCTACGCCATTTAGTCCACCCCAAATCATAAAGTTGAAACTTGCACCGTGCCAAAGTCCACCTAAGAGCATAGTAATCATCATGTTGAGGTTGGTGATGATTTTGTTGCGACGTTCAGGTCTAACAATACCCCAAATCACGATACCCAAAGCAATGCCAAGCACTATGACGGCAATAATTATGCTATCTGAGAGCAATATCCCTATGGCTGCGATAGCAACAATCCAAAAGAACGTGCCAAACGTTGCATTGCGATTACCGCCGAGTGGGATGTAGAGATAATCTTGCAACCAGCGCGAGAGCGATATGTGCCAACGTTTCCAAAAGTTGCTCGCATTTGGTGCTTTGTAAGGCGAATTGAAGTTTTGGGGCAAATAGAATCCCATAATCATCGCCACACCGATTGCAATGTCGGTATAGCCCGAAAAGTCGGCATAAACTTGTAGTGAATAAACAAGCAGAGCCATCAAATTTTCGAATCCTGAGAATAGCATCGGATTGTCGAACACACGGTCGATAAAGTTTACTGCTAAGTAGTCGCTAAGAATGATTTTCTTGGCTAAACCATTGAGAATCCAAAATATAGCCACGCCAAACTGACGGCGACTGAGAAAATAAGGTTTGTAGACTTGTGGTATGAACTCTGCTGCACGAACTATCGGACCAGCCACCAACTGTGGGAAAAACGAAACGTAGAAACCATAGTCGAGAATATTTTGCACAGGAGCAATTCGTCGACGATATACGTCCATAGTGTAACTAATTGTTTGAAATGTGTAGAACGAAATGCCTACTGGCAGAATGATTTGGTCAACACTAAAACGATTTGAACCTGTGATTGCATTGCCCATTGCGGCAAAATAATCATACACCTGAAACGCGGTGCCAAAGAGCGAATTTACGAGGTCGACAAAAAAGTATGAATATTTGAAATAGCTGAGCACCAATAGGTTGATGCAAACGCTAAGTCCCACATATAGTTTGCGATGCAACTCTCTGTCCGATTGATATACGAGTTTGGCAATAAAGAAATCGGATATTGTGGCAAATATGAGTAGTAGAACGAATAGTCCGCTTGTTTTGTAGTAGAAAAATAGGCTGACGATAAATAAGAATGTATTGCGCAACAAGCGTTTAGAGTGTATTAATGAGAATATAGCAAAGACAATAGCAAAGAATGCCCAAAAATAGAATTGGGAGAAAAGCAGTGGCGAATTTTCGTCAAAAGCAAATGTCTTTGATAAAAAAGATAGTATTAAATCCATCGTATTATTAGATTACAGATTACAGATTACAAATTACAGATAACAGAGTACAGATTACAGATTACAGATTACAAGTAATTCTCAATTCTCAATTCTCAATTCTCATTACTCCCTTCGGTCGTGATTTTTGCTCCACTTGGCAATTTGAGTAAACTCAATTGCTCTCGCTTATCGCAAAAATTCCTCATTATT
>JAZOUT010000047.1:0-2667 GCA_045658305.1 Candidatus Aphodosoma sp.
TATTACATCGAACACGAAGAAGAATACCTTCACAATTTCGACGCCGATGATACATATGACCAAAACCAAACCGAATTCGAAGGTATGATGTGGGGACTGGATGGAGTACAGTTGTCAGGAAATGAAGACAACCAAGGTCATGAAGCAATCACTCTACAATCAGATGGAGATAATTTTGGTGATATGAAAGAAAGCATATTAAAGCAAAAATATAACCCTTATTTTGATTTTTACACAAAAAAACATGATGCAGATGTAATGCCAGTAGAAACAAACTTACATAATCACGGAGGTTTTGATTTTACATCTGAAATTGTTATGCATGAGGATATTGGTGTGATAGCATTAGATGAACAACCATCAAGTGCAGTACAGTATTGTTATAGCCGAAATAAACGTTCTTCCAATGGAACTGTAAATCTTGATTGGTATTTACCAGCTATTGATGAAATGGAAGATATTATGATGGGGGGATATAGTAGTTTTGATGTTTTTCAAGATAAATTTTATTGGTCATCACAACCAGCGTATTACCAAAATAGGTTACATTATTCAGTTGGTTCTTGGATAGCCGTAACATGGATTAATATTGATGATAAGGGTGAATTTTATTCAGATTGCCCAATAAGAGCTCGAGCAACAAAGGTTGTTTATACTCCTACTGCAGAAAGGCCTTATGATTATGCAAAAAGTGGTACTTCCGGATATTATGATATCGTTTGTGAGGATGGTAGATGGCTTAGTGGGCACTGGACAATTCAAAAAAATCTTGTAAATGAATTTTCTAATAGTAACAAAGATACGGTTCAATATCAAGTTACAAAATATGATTGGAGCGGTTGGTCGCAAGCAACTCAAGTTAATGGAACAGAAGTGTTTTATAGAACAGATTTGCCTAAATTTGAAGAAGGAGCTAGATTGCGAACATCAAAATGTCGTGTACGAGCAGTAAGAAAAACGTTAACTCCAAGAACAAATTAAAAAATAAACAAAACCATTTCAAAAGAGTAATTCTTTTGAAATGGTTTTGTTTATTTAAATTTATTAGTTTGCTGTTGTTCTTGGAGTTAAATTTGCTCTTACCGCACGAACACGGCATTTATCATTTGTGCGATGTTTGTAACCTTTGTCAAATATCATAGGAGAAATTGTTTTTCCATTAAATCCAGAATAATTTGAAGTAAGAGTACTAATAGTATATTCTGGTGTTAATTCTAGACTCCAAGATACGTTTACTTTTGAAATATGTAATAAATCATTATATCCAGTACCACCACTAGTCTCATAAGTATAAGTAAAATTAGAATAAACTGTTTTTGTCGCACGTGCATAATTTTGATTATCACAAAAATATCTACCTTCACCTTGCATCATATATGTGTAATGAAGATAATTTCTTTTATATGCAGGCTGACAAGACCAATAAAATTTATCTTGAAAAACATCAAAACTACTATATCCCCCCATCATAATATCTTCCATTTCATCAATAGCTGGTAAATACCAATCGGCTACTACGACTTGTCCGTTTGCATTACGTTTATTACGATTGTAGCAATATTCGACAGCTGATTGAGGTTGTTGGTCTAAAGCTCTTACCCCTATACCTGCTTTTGATATAATTTTAGGGCAAAAAATATTATGAGCAGATCGTCTTGAATTCATATGAGATTCACTAGGTAAATTATTAGCTTCTGTATTATCAAATCCAGCTAAATAAAAATCATAATTAGCATCAATTTTAGAAATTACATAATTATTTACAACCCATTTTAAATCAATATCACCAATTAAAGGTAGGTCTAAAGTCAAACCATCTTGTACATATGCAGATCTATAGTCGGAAGAAATTGGTACTCCATCCAGTCCCCACATCATACCTTCGAATTCGGTTTGGTTTTGGTCATATGTATCATCGGCGTCGAAATTGTGAAGGTATTCTTCTTCGTGTTCGATGTAATAGGTTCGACCTTCATAAGTAATTTGGAAAAGCTGATGTTGGTTGATTGTGTATTTAATAGGCTCTTCTTTAGGTTGGAAAACTTTATTAGCGTCAATATAGCCATTAGTTACATGAATTTCCGCAGAACGAATGGCATTAAGGTCGGTAGAAGCTTTAAGACATTCATCGACATAAATCCAGACACACTCTTCAATTACCTGACCATTCTTTAGACCAACAGGCACAATAACAGTTTGTCCACCAACGGTAGAGTAACCATCAGCACCAACAGTACCTGCACCAGCAAGCGTATTAGTAGTTAGGTCGGTAGTGAAATATAGGCGTTTACCATGAGCAGAGTTATTTGAGCCATTACAGTACCCATTACTTTTAGCGACACCATTACCATAGCTACGTTCAAGACCGATCCAATTAGTCCAACCAGTAGTGTTTTTGTCTTCATCATTATATACTACTTCAACTTTCACTGCAAGATTATCAGGTATAGAAAGAGTACCATTAACATTAAAATCATCGTCGCGAGTATTCACACGAATACGCATAGGACGCACTTCGAAGTGCGCATCGAGCAGGGTTTCACGACGAAGGTTGATGATAATAGGTAAAGTACGCGAAACATTGACACGGTGGTCGATAGAAACGGCACCAGAGACATTCGTCGATTGGTCTTTTGAGTTATCGATGCCTCGAATGGTGATGATATT
>JAZOUT010000048.1:0-2272 GCA_045658305.1 Candidatus Aphodosoma sp.
ACACAACAAGGTGATTTGTATAGCAAAGTTGTTGAGAATACAAACATACCAAGAGATGCCATTAAACCCACATTTCAATCATTCTTCTCCATCAAAAACGAAAACTCATACATCTATGGTGGTGGGGAAAAAGATGGTCAAAATAGGCAAATTCTGTGTAAATGGTTTAGCAAAAATTACCCCAATATATACAAAGCACTAATAGATTGGCATAAGAAACAAAACATAAAGATTAAAAGGATTGCTAATCAAGTAGAGAGTGAGATAATGAACTCAATATGTGATGAACTGAGGACATTGGGGTTGCACCCATTTAGACTTCACGATGCCATATATTTGCCCGAAAATGAGGTGGAATATATCCCATTTGATATTAAGCAAAGAGTCTATAATTACATCAACACAAAAACAAGACCTATGCTAAAATCGGCATAGGTCTTTTCTCATTAAAATAATGGAAACAGTCTTTGTTGTATATAACCACAGAATTATTATGTACTACTCTATGTCCATAACAACATCTTCTGTTATTTTCTCTGAAACATTGATTGGAGGGAGAATAAACTGACAGAATGGAGTTCCTTCAGTTTTGCTAAATAACACACCTCGCATTGTTCCAACTGCGTGCATGGCAAAATGTGCAACAAGATCTTTTGGTATAATAATTTTTCCATCCTTACATAGAGAATCCCAATCCTCTTTCTTTATTTCAAAGAAGCAAGAGATATCCAATATAACTAAAGGTTTTTCTTCTTGCGCTAACTCTACTTTGATTGTTATGCATGCCTCTGGTTTTAATGGGGTAAAACCATATGATAAAGACGTGTCTAATGATACATCCTTTTGTGGTAACTCTTTTTCTAGTATGGCAAATTGATTTACCTTAATACTATACATTCTAAAGCCAATCATAATTACGCTGCATTATCAAATTTATAATTCTCGTTTACCTGTTCAAACGCTTTGTAAGGAAGAGATTCCCATACAATAGTATTGGCATGCTCGTCTCTATAGAGTTCCTCATCAATTGGAGAGAATGACATTTTAGGAATAAAACCAAAAGCCATCGATGTTTCTACCAATTTAGATAGACTATAGTTGTAATCTCCGCTTAATAGTTGAGAAACATAACCTTTACTCACGCCTAAATATTGCGCTAATTCAGTCCTGTTCTTTTTTTGCTCTAACATGAATTTGGTGGCGCAATCGTATAATGCTATTTGAATTTGTGTAATCCAATAAGCTGGTTCTAATAAAACATCTTTGCGTTCCATAATTTCTTTTTTAATAATTATAATTGATCGACCTCTTTCAGCTTGTACTTGAGATTGTTTATGTCTGGTTTTTGATTCTTCTTATATCCACCAATAACGATAATCACATCTGGTTTGTCTACTTTGACATACACTCTTAACGATTTACTTCTGTACTCATATATATCATTTCGTTTCAAGCCACTAATAATGCTATAATGTTTAGAAGGTATGTTTGCTATTGTCCCATAGGCTTCCATCCATCTTACTATTTTTGCCCACTCTGCTTTGTATTGAGGATTCTTACCTATCTCTGTTAAAAAATCATCAAATTGACAAGACTTGCCTTGGCACAGTTTGTGAAAAACAAACCCTCCTTTATTGTGAATCACCTCACATTCTATTTTTTTCAAGTCTCCCATTTGTTTAGTTATAACTAAATTTTTTGCAAATATAATACCAGATTCTTCCAAAAACAAGTTTTTTTAATAAAAAATCAAAATTTCTTCCATTCACACCACTAATCATAGATAAATAAAACAAAAAGGATTATGATAAAGAATGGTAAACAAATGAGGAGGTTAATTAAGGAGTGTTTTGAGGAAGGAATTCAAGATGTCATTACCCCAGAGCAAATGGCAATCCTGACCTTTGAAGAGGTAGTAGATTTAATAATGTTGACAGTAGCAGCACTAAAAGCAGACAACATCATCATCTCTGAAAGTCAAAAAGAAAAAGACCATAGGAGAGTATCACTAGCATCTAAAAGGAGATTGTCACCAAGAAGAACATCTCTACACTAACTACAACATCACCAAAACTCCCAATTAAATATTGGGGGTTTCTTTTTTGTCCCCCAATATGTCTACTGGAAGTTTAAATCTTTGTTATAATGTGTCACAAATTATTGGTGCTATAACTATATGTTTAAGTATTAAAATATCACAGTAGAAGTTTTAGCACAGATGATTAGAAAAAAAGAGATGAATTAGTTTTGAATTAAAAACTGTATTAGAATA
>JAZOUT010000049.1:0-1512 GCA_045658305.1 Candidatus Aphodosoma sp.
GCAGCTGTCCAATGCTGGAGACTTGCTCTTGTCGATAAGTTCTGCTCTTCCTTTTCTAACTAATTGTTGAATTGTAGGCATTTTAACTTTTAATTTTGGTTAATAATTTATGTTAATTTAAACTTGTTAGTTTTCTTTCGTTTTACATTCACTCATTCCGCCCTTTTCTTCCCCTTGCCGCTCGCGATGTTGGCGAGCGGAATTGTTGTTTATGTTGTCTTTACATAACACACCCGCGTACACGCGCCGCGAAAAAGCATGCAAAGGTACTACTTTTTTCTGACATGGGCAAGTTTTTCCGCCTAAAAGTCACACTTTTTCTGTGTTTTTCGACCTAAAAATTAAAATTGCTAAACCGACTTTGCAAAATCAGCCCTATTTTTACTCCTAACTCACTTTTTTATCAATCACTTACACACCTTTTCAACAGCGCATATTTGCTTCTTAAAATTATGCTTTATTTTACGATTTCCCTTTTTGCTGTATGGCTTAAATTTTGGCTATCATTTTATCCCGAAGATACCCTGAAGATACCCCGATGATAGAGAGGAGATGGAAGGTAGATAGTTAACTATAAAAAAGTGCCAATTATTAAGATTCGTTCTCTTTTCGTTTCGCTATCCGTTCCATGATTTCACCGAGCGACAACCCTGAGAACTCCGAGAGAACTCCCTGCCACCGCCCAAACCGAAAAAGTGCTGTTTGTTAATATTCTCCGCCTTTACACTCTACGCCCTACGCCTTACACCCCACGTCCTACACTCTCCACCTTACACCAGAAAATCACCCAAATTGGCGATTTTATTTGCACAATCCAAAATAATTCACTACCTTTGCAGTCGAAATAGATAACATCGTAAAATACCCGATATGTCTAAAACTCAAAATATAGAGCAGTTTAGTTATCCCAATCTCCTTGCACAAGTGAAGGAGCGTGTGAAGTTAGCTCAGCAACGGGCTATATATGCTGCTAATGATGAGTTACTGCGCATGTATTGGGACATTGGGCATATCTTATACGAGGAGAAAATGAAAATCGGTTGGGGTAATGGTGCATTGAAACGTTTGTCTGAAGATATGCACAACTATTATCCCGAAATCAAGGGCTTTTCTGTGCGTAACTGCCAATGTATGATTCAGTTCTATGAAGAATACAACCAAGAATTAACCTTGCCTAAATCAGGCACTCCAATTGCGCAACTACCAGTTGCGCAATTAGGTGAAGCAAAAACGCAACCGGCGGTTGCGCAATTGCCAGAGTACAATTTCACGCTTCCTATTATACATCTATCATGGACGCACAATATCATTCTTATTCAGCGTGTTAAGGATATTCAAGCACGATATTGGTACATGATTCAGTCCATTGCTAATCATTGGTCAAAAGACTTTCTTATTGATGCTATCAAATTAGACTTCTATAAGAAACATGGTGCATTAGCAAACAATTTCGATATAGTCCTGCCACAACCAGAGGCAACCGAAGTCAAATCAATGCTCAAAGATCCATAT
>JAZOUT010000050.1:0-1866 GCA_045658305.1 Candidatus Aphodosoma sp.
TTCATTGTACCCGAACTAAATGATGTATACAGCGGTTTCGTACCAAAGCAGGCATGGCAACAAAACTGTCACAATGCTATTTTAAATGATAAAGACGTGTATTTATCACTTATTGCACGATTTAAATATTCTAATGAAGAGAACCCGTTGATAGTAAGACAATTGCATCGTAGTTGGAACGCCCAATATGGTGCTTGGTCAGCCGATAGAAATGTTGAGTTGTATCGAGAAATAGAACAACTGTAATTTCCCCACTTCGCTAACTGCACCACAGGCAGCAATCAAGGGATGAATGAATTGCCCTAAAAACATAGTAATAAAAAACTTTTTCGTCTTTCAAAACGATAAAAATGGGAATATAAAATATGCTGAATTTTGAGTTAACTTAGGGAAAATCGTCTTGATAACTTTATAATTAAATTTAGAGGATATGTTGTGTATTGTAATGTATCCTCTTGTTTTTTTGTCTTTAGATTGAATTTTACCATATTATTTGATAGAATAAAAATAAGATAAATTAGAGTTTGCAAGGGTGATTGAGATGATGCAGCAACCTTAATTATGCATTCATCCCAACCAACTTTAATTTGCTATTATGTTAATATTGGTGGATTAGCGTATTGCCTGTTTTTTTGTTGTTTTTTGTTTTGTTCGGGTGATATAATTAATTTAAAAATAAGACTTTATGGGGTGTTTATTTGCAGTTTTTTATTTATTTTCTGTTATCACTTTTTGCTACAACTGTAGGTTCACTTACAGGAATGGGTGGTGGTGTAATCATCAAGCCACTTATGGATGTTTTAGGTGATTATGATGTGAAAACCATTGGTATTGTTTCATCAATAACTGTCTTTTCGATGGCTATTGTGTCTGTCCTGAAACAGATTAAAGCCAAAACAGAAATTCCATATAAAAATGCAATACCGTTGGGGATAGGCTCCGTTGCAGGTGGGTTTTTAGGTGAAAAACTTCTCACATTTATTGTGAATTTATTTAATGCCAACTCTGTTGTAACCGTTGTGCAAAATTGTGTATTGACGGTACTTGTTCTGTGTGTATTCCTTTATATGAAAAATAAACGAAAAATCAAAGGCAAGGAATGGGATGGCGTATTTGTTTCCCTTGCAGTAGGTGTTTTTCTCGGTGTTTGTTCATCATTTTTAGGTATCGGTGGCGGTCCTATCAATGTTGCACTCATAATTTTCTTATTCTCTGTGAACACAAAAACAGCAACAGTGTGTTCGCTTGTTACAATTCTGTTTGCACAGATTTCAAAACTTACAACAGTGGCACTCACAACGGGCTTTTCAAATTTTGACCTGTCAATTGCGCCACTTATGATTATCGGTGCGATTTTTGGTGGATTTATCGGTGCTGGACTTAACAAAAAATGCAGTGAAAAAACCGTTGAAAAAGCATTCAACTGTGTTCAATTGCTTGTGCTTGGAATAGCAATATTCAATATTATAAGAAATCTTATATGACAACAGTATGGCAGATACCGTTTTTATCTTTCTATAACAGCCACCCTTTATTGGCGTACGGATTATTAAATCGGATACTTCGTATCAAGTGAAATCCCACCATAAGCCGTAACATATTTTATAAATTCTTTCAGGAATTTATTCAGTTGTTGAGGCATTCTTTAAATCTTTAAAAGCCGAAAAGCTATACCGTCTCGAGCTTTCTTCAGAAAAGGAATTCAAGATGGCAGTAAAAAATTATATATCGTTTTATAATAGCAGCAGACCACATACGATGTTAAAATATAAAACACCTGATGCTTTTGAAGCCAAATTTTTCAGTAAATTCAAGAGTTCTGACTAAACATAATCGAACACGGGTGGTTCATTTTGGGAATTTTTT
>JAZOUT010000051.1:0-25922 GCA_045658305.1 Candidatus Aphodosoma sp.
GACAGCAATTCGTTCGGGAACAACTGCTATGGCAACTCATTCGGGAACGAGTGTTGGTATAATTCATTCGGGAACTACTGCTATCGTAATTCATTCGGGAACAGTTGTAATGGTAACTCGTTCGGGAACTACTGTAGATACAATTCGTTCGGGAACGGTTGTGACAGCAATTCGTTCGGGAACGAGTGTTATCGTAATTCATTCGGGAACTACTGCTATCGTAATTCATTCGGGAACGAGTGTTACAGCAATTCATTCGGGAACGGTTGTGACAGCAATTCGTTCGGGAACTACTGTATTTACAATTCATTCGGGAACTATTGTGATGGTAATTCGTTCGGGAACAACTGCTATGGCAACTCATTCGGGAACTACTGTAGATACAATTCGTTCGGGAACGGTTGTCAATACAATGATATACTTGACAATGTTCGATATATCACAGTATTTGAAGGTGTTCAGTATGTATCTATTGGTAGTACCAGTGGCTATGTACAATACGCTCAAGTCCTAAATGGTACAAGTGGATCAGGCTCTTCAAGTAAACTCAAAATAGACTTCGCTGTGGGTAAAAATTACACTCAAGTCGCAGGTAAAAACAGTAGTGGAGAACTCAAAATTTGGATACCTGCGGACATGGTTCCTGCAGCATAACATTTCCGTATTGATGCACAAATATCGCACCAATACACAAATAAAAATGTAATATGATAAATAATAATTCAACATAATTTACTCAAGATAAAGTAAATATAGGGTTTTTGTAGTATTTTAGTTGGTTAATTGTTCCCGAATTATTCTTAATAATAATATCGAGAAGTTAATAATTAATCAACTAAAATACAAAATCCTATGCTTAGAAAAATTCGTTACAAATTGGTTTTCAATCGTAGCTATCGATTGAACAAGCGAGGTGAAGGCCTCATTGAAATTGAGTGCACACAACAAAAACGACGTATCTATTTCAGCACTCATGTTTATCTCAAACCAGAGAATTTTGCTCATGGTGCTGTCATTGAAACCCCGAATGCCGATAGTCTGAACTATGTACTATACAAGATGGTTCAAGAGGTCGAACAGGTCGAATTGGAGTATATCAAGCGTGGTGTAGAAGTCCACCTGCCAATGCTCAAAGAGGCTGTTAGATCACATATATCACCAGCTGCTAAATTGACGGACTTTGGAAGTCAAGTAGTCGGGCAAAGTGAGCGTAAGAACCTCACCAAAATGAACTACCAAACATTGCTCAATAATATCGAGCGATTTCGGAAGGGTACACTTATTACTGACATTGACTATCAATTTTTAGTGAGTTACGACAAATGGTTGCGAGATAGTGGAATTGCCCACAACACACGCATCAGTCGTTTGCGACTACTCAGAGCACTATTGAATGAAGCGCGAAAACGTGATATTATCCACGTCAACCCATTTGATAGATTCCGCATCCAACAAATGGTGTCGAAAAAAGGATTTCTCACAATCGAGCAATTGCACAAGCTGGAGAAAATGGTGCTCAAAGGTTATGAGGGGAAAGTAAGAGATGCGTTTTTGATTGGTTGCTACACTGGATTGCGATTTTCTGATATAATAACACTCAGGAATGAGCATTTCAATAAAGGATGGCTGACTAAGAAAATGGCAAAAACTGGATATGTTGTAGAGATACCAGTTGCAGAACTCTTTAGTGGGAAAATGATGTTGCTATTGGAAAAATACAATGGGAACATTGAAAGAGTTACCAAATCGCTTGGGAGTAATGCAAGCGTAAACAAAACGCTACGAGGGATATTAGACCGCATAAAGGTAGATCCAAAAATAACCTTTCACTCCTCGCGTCATACGTTCGCCACTCACCTTGGTCAAAGTGGTGTACAACTGACCACAATACAAAAGTTACTCGGTCATCAGAAACTACAGACGACACAAATCTATAGTGAAGTTGACCGAAAGGCTATAACAAATGATTTGAAAAAACGGAAAAAATAAGACGATTATGCTAAAACTTGATGTTAACAAAGAACAAGCACAAGAGATTGTTGCAAAAGTAGAGGAACTACGCACAAATAGACAATCTTCTTTCGAAAGCAATTCCAAAGAGACCTGCCCCCAAAAGATGTCTAATGTAATTTCATCTAATTCTAAAGTAAAAGAGCCAAAATATATTGGGTATGGTGGAGTTGAATATTATGGCGACTATGCCCCATTAAGTTGGTATATTAAAGATTGCTCAGAACGCTGTGAAAATCATGAAGAATATTTCAATCAGTTTACTGAAGAGGACCTTATGGAGGCAGAAAAAAAAGTTAGCGAATTTTATGATGCACGTAATTGTAGTGGGGAGATATGCAATGCGTATGATATTTTTCTATCAGCTATATGCTATGCTAAAAATTACTCCATTGAATTGAAAGCAAAGGAAAAGAAGTAAATACAAGCATAAACATAAATAAATAGCTATGCTAAGTATATTAGACCGCATAAATGTTGACCCTAAAATCACCTTTCACTCCTAGCGTCATATTTTTGCTACCCACCTTGGACAAAGTGGCGTACAACTAACAACAATTCAAAAATTGCTTGGTCATCAGAAACTACAGACAACACAGATTTATAGTGAGGTTGACCGCAAAGCAATTACTAACGATTTGAAAAAACGTAAAAAATAAGACGATTATGCTAAAACTTGATGTTAACAAAGAACAAGCACAAGAGATTGTTGCAAAAGTAGAAGAATTTCGCGGAAAAATATCAGTTGATAAAAGTAATTCGCAAAATACTATCGAAGATACGCGTAGTATTCAAGAAGTATTTGCGAATAAAAAATCAACGCCAACGCCACCACCATTTCCAACTAAAGATGAAGAAATACGTGCAATTCAAAATGCACTTGCAAATAATAAAGAGGAGTTTATTCTTAATGAGTATAAATATACCATTAGCAGTAGAGGAGTTGTTTGTCTTTATTTGTCACCTTGGAACTGGGAAATAAAATATATTATTGGGTATGCCGATACAATATATGAATATCCACATGATAATTTTTATTTTGTAGAGACATATATAGATTGGTGTTTTGAACGATTTGCCAACGCTAAAGAATATTTTAATCAATTTAGTCAAGAAGATATATTGGCCGCAGAAAAATGTCTTATTGATTATGGGTGGGATGATATGGAACATGAATATGGAGTGGATCCTTATGTTATATTCTTTGATGCAATATGCTATGCTAAAAACTACACAATTAAGTTAGAATCAAAGAGAAAAGAAGAATAACACTTATAATAATACAACTATGCTAAAGATTAACACAGACAAGCAAACAGCTCAAAAGGCTATTGCTAAAGTGCAAGAAGCACTTTCTAACAAGAACAAGGAGAAACAAGAACCAAAAGAAAAGGAGAAAACAAAGGAAAAAGATGAAGTAAAAGAATAAACATATTGCTATATGTGAGGGTATAAAAAAAGCCCTCGGCTGTGACTGATAAAACGCTCTTACCTTTCTTATCAAGTCACATTTACAAGCGAACACACCGCTACCGATGGCTATAAACCATTAGAAGCGGTGTGTTCGCTTTTATCGTATCTAATCAATTCACCACGCATGATGATTGGTCAGTATGTCCCTACAAAAATACCTGTAGGCGGTAAGAGCGCACAAAAGTACAACAATTTTTTGAATTGACCAAAAAAACAACAAAAAACATGACAAAAATTTACACACAAGCCCCATTGCCGTTCATGGGGCAGAAACGTCGTTGGAATAACGACTTCAAAACGGCACTTAAAAATGAGTTCGCTGATTGTAACGTCTTTGTAGATTTATTCGGTGGTAGTGGATTATTATCTCACTTTGCTAAGACTGTACGACCAGATGCAAAAGTTATATACAACGATTTTGATGGGTATGTGCATCGGATTGAAGTAATTCCAACGACGAATGCAATACTTGCAGAGATTCGCGAGATAGTCAAAGATGTGCCACGTACAAAACGAATCACAGGGCAACAACGAGCACAAGTGCTTGAAGTATTTGAAAGATACGACAAGTTGGGATGTGTCGATTATATCACATTGTCTGCGTCAGTATTATTCTCAGGTAATTACGCAGTCAATTTAGATGAAATGAAAGCGAGCACACTCTATAACACTGTGCGTGCAGCAGATTTTAATGCAGACCAATATCTTGATGGTCTCACCATTGTACGTGAGGACTACAGAGACCTTTTTGCACAATATAAAGATACGCCTGGCGTGTGCTTCTTAATCGACCCACCGTATCTTTCGACGCAAGCGACCTCATATAGTAATTATTGGAAATTACGCGATTATTTGGATGTGCTTCATACTCTCAAAGGAACAAACTATTTTTATTTCACATCGGAGAAAAGCACTATTATTGAGTTGTGTGATTGGTTGGATCAAGAAGAGCGATTTATCAATCCATTTCGTCATGCAACACAAGTAACAATCAAATCGCGTTTGAACTATAATTCAACTTATAACGACATTATGTTGTACAACAATGTAAACAAAAGAAAAGCAGCATGAACAAGTATTACCAAATGCTTTCGCTTGTCATGGCGAAAGGAAAAACACAGACTAACAAAAAAGGCGGTATTAAGTACCTAACCAACGAGGTGCTACACCTCACACCAGCCGATTTGCTTGATATATTCGAGACGCATGGTATCGCTCGAAAGAAACTCAAAACTGAGTTGAATATGTTTCAAGCGGGCATTACTTCTACCGAGCAATATCGTGCTGAAGGTATTACTTGGTGGGACTATTGCGGAGAACGACTTAAAAATAGTTATCCGACATATCTTGAGAAGTTGCCCGCCTTGGTTGAACGTATTAACCGAGAAAAGCGAAATAGTAAGAATTATGTGTTGTTCTTGGGTGAAACAGAAGTGGACACGAATCAAGCTCCATGTTTGTCATTAGTGCAATTCCAGATTGAAGATGGTGAATTGGTTGTATCGGCATACCAGCGTAGTTCTGACGCAAATTTGGGACTCCCTGCGGATATTTATCACCTGTATCTAATGGCTCGCCAAATTGATATCCCGCTTAAGTCGATCACGCTGTTTTTGGGTAATGTGCATATTTATGAATCTAACCTATTGCGCACCTACGAGCTTTTGAATGGTGCTCAAGGAGTCAAATTTGAATTGAATACATGAGAGATTGGACTGGAAATAAACGGAGCGCACACGCCATGATTGGCTCTTTTGTGGGTGCGCATAGTGTTCGTGAGGAGCACGATTATTATGCTACAGACCCAAATGCTTTAGCGAGCTTATTGAAGCAAAAGCAACTTCCTCGTGTGGTCTATGAATGTGCGTGTGGTGCAGGACATTTGGCAGAGGTGTTGGTGAAGCAGGGACATAGTGTTGTTGCTACTGACCTTGTGCCACGTGGCTATGGTGTTAGTGGCGTGGACTTCTTAAAAGTGGATACATTGCCAGACGATTGCACTTGTATTCTAACCAATCCACCATACAAGTACACAATGGAGTTCATAGAACATTCGTTGGAGTTGTTGCCTGAAGGCGGTGAAGCAATATTCCTTTTGAATATAAATGCACTGGCTGGTAAAGCACGTTACGAACGCCTATATTCACACGGCACACTGAAAGAGGTGTATGTATTTCCCAAACGTGTGCAATGCGCTAAAAATGGAGATTTTGCCAGTATGACAGGTTCGGCAGTAAATTATGCTTGGTTCGTATTTGAAAAAGGCCATTCAGGAACAACAAACCTACACTGGATTACGTAATTTTGAATGGCGTTTGAATAGTATTCAATAAAACAAAAAAGCAGTAAACTTTCGTGGTTGCAAGTTTACTGCTTTTTTGTTTTATTGTACCTTTCGTTTTGCCGAATATACTATTAAATGGCGTGCAAGGTATTAAATTTGAATTAAATGTATAAAAGATTGGGCTATAAAAGTTAACGAAATGTTAAAAAAAAACGGCGTTTTTTGGTTTTGTAACCATAGGGCGCAAAGTTGTGTCAAGACTTGTAACTGATTAAAAACATTGAAATTCAGTAAAATATAGTGTTTTTAGTTACAAAGTTACAAGGTTACAAAATTTTTGTAACTTTTATTCATTTATCTTGCGGAAGTTATAAAAAAGCGAACTCAGGTCATTAAAATTTGAGTCCGCTTTTCCTTATTTTATCCACCAATTGAGGATCTGCATGATTGGCGTATCGTGTTGTCATTGATAAATCGTGATGGTCGGCATGTTGCATCACAGTCAAAGGGTCAACGCCTACCTTCAGAAGATTATTTATCCCAGTATCACGAAGTGAATACAGCTGCATCTCTTTTGGTAATTTTAATTCTTTGCGCATTTTGTCCCAATCTTTTCGAAATCGAGCCTCACCAATAGGTTTTGTGCCAGGCATGTAATTTAGTCCAAATAGATAGGCGTCGGGTTTATAGCGCGATAGTTTGAGAGTATAAAAATACTCTTCAACTTCTGGCGATATCGCTGCAAATCTATCATGGTGATTTTTTGCAATAACACCAGGAATATGTATGTAGTGTTCGTTGAGATATAGATGTTTTACTTGGAGGCAACATATTTCTTTGGGGCGTATTAAAGAAGCGAACACTAATCGCATTACTATACCAAATGCAGGATTGTGTTCTTTACACCAGGTATCTATTTTTTCGCGATATGTTGGTGGTATTAAAATACGTTTCTTTTCTTCTTCTCTTTTGGTTTTGATATGCTCGAAAGGATTTTCTTTGCAATAGCATTTTTCTACTGCCCACGAAAACAGAGCTCGTCCCATTTTTAATTGATTGTTATATGTTCGAGCCGATGTTTTCTTTTTAGCGTATACCTGGTCGAGGTATTTTATAGCAAGTACCTTATTGAATAGCGAACAATAGATATTAGGAACTGTTTTGTTGGCCCATTCATTGATCATCGTACAACATGAGCTATAACATCGCATAGTTGCAGGGCGCAACTCACGACTTTTCTCTGCTATATACAATTCAATAACTTCTGATAGGGGAGTGTAGTATCGGGAATTATCCGACTCAAAGAAGGGAGACCAACCGCCAGCAAGCTTGGAATTGATAATCATAATACGACGATTTATTTCCTCTTTGAAGTCGCGCAAGTTGTCAAATCGTTTACGCACATTGTTGACGCGCACTTTTATTCGTTTCAATTCTTGCTGTTGAGGATGAGTCGCATAATACTCAATGTACCAATCGGATTTGGCACATCGTTTTAATTGTGCAGGCTTGTAAGTTGGGGAAATTTCGCGTTTTGGCATTTTTTTTTTAAGAAGACTAAACAATCCCCTCA
Source organism: Candidatus Aphodosoma sp. (assembly GCA_045658305.1). GTDB lineage: Bacteria > Bacteroidota > Bacteroidia > Bacteroidales > Paludibacteraceae > Aphodosoma. Next base: position 7,341 of record JAZOUT010000051.1, read on the forward strand.
AAAAAATGTCTCAAATTTGTCGCATTGCTATTTTTGAAAATAGGTCAATTACTATTGTAAGTAATTGACCTATTGTAACTTAGTTGCGGAGGCAGGACTCGAACCTACGACCTTCGGGTTATGAGCCCGACGAGCTACCACTGCTCCACTCCGCGATGTTTTCTGAATGCAAAGGTACAACTTTTTTCGAAAATAGCAAAATTTTTAATGAATATTTTATGTAAATTTTATTTATTGTTGATAGTGAGTGTGATATGCGTAGAAAATATTGGTGAAATTATGTTGTAGAACATGTTTTTGAATAAAAAAAGACGCAAAATATTGCATCTTTTGTATAGGAAAATTCGGGATTTTGCATTAAATTGATAAAATTTGTAGCACGTTTACTTTTTCAAGGTTGACTTGTTTGTCATCTTTTATTGCTTTTGAGAAAGGTACATGTACTATTTCGTCATTTACAATACCAATCATAATAGAGCGTTGTTCGTCCATGAGAGCTTCGATGGCAGCTACGCCCATACGAGATGCAAGAATGCGATCGTAGGCAGTAGGTGAGCCTCCGCGTTGGAGATGACCAAGGATAGAGACGCGAATGTCGTATTCGGGATATTGTTGGTGTATGCGTTCTGCCATAGCTTGTGCTCCTCCACCCCCTTCGGCAACGATGACGATACTACTGTTTTTCGATTTACGGAAGCCGTTGTTGATGAGTTCGTCAAGTTGAGCAACGGAGGTCTCTTTTTCGGGTATAATTGCTGCTTCGGAGCCAGATGCGATGGCAGAGTTGAGGGCGAGGAAGCCAGCGTCGCGACCCATGACTTCAACGAAGAAGAGGCGTTCGTGAGAAGTGGCTGTGTCGCGTATTTTGTCGATACATTCCATGATGGTGTTGAGGGCTGTGTCGTAGCCGACGGTAGAGTCGGTGCCCCAAAGGTCGTTGTCGATAGTGCCAGGAATGCCTACAATGGGCATATTGTATTCTTGTGCAAAGGTGCGGGCTCCGGTGAATGTGCCATCGCCACCGATGACTATAAGGGCATCTATGCCTTCGCGTTTAATTGTGTCGTATGCCCATTTGCGACCTTCGGGCGTTTTAAACTCGTTGCAACGCGCTGATTTAAGAATGGTGCCACCTTGTTGGATGATATTGCTTACATCTTGTGTTTGAAATTCTTTTATTTCGCCAGTGATGAGGCCTTTGTAGCCACGGTATATTGCTTTGACTTTTATGCCGTTGTAGATGGCTGCACGAGTAACGGCGCGCACTGCGGCATTCATTCCTGGAGCATCACCTCCAGAGGTGAGGACTCCGATGCATTTTAGTTCGTATTGCACTTTATTGTAGGTTTAGTGATTAGTATTTATTGGTTTTCGATTTTAGATTTGACTGCTTCCATTAGCCATTTTGGTGTGCTTGTTGCACCGCAAATGCCAATTGATTTGGCTTTTTCGAGCCATTGTGGTTGTAGTTCATTGGGTGAAGATAGTAGGTGGGTGCGTGGATTGACAGAGCGACACTCGTTGAATAGTACTTTGCCGTTGCTACTTTTGGCTCCTGCTACAAAAAGTATTACATCGAATTGTGTTGCAAAGCGTTTTATGTCTGGGATGCGGTTGGCGACGTTGCGACATATGGTGTCGTGATATTCGAAATGGATGTTGTTGGATGTGGAGAGTTTTGTTTTTATGGTGTTGACTAATTGGTTGAAGCCTTCTACTGATTTTGTGGTTTGGGAAAATAGTATGATTGGGTGGTTGAAATCTATTTTGCTTAGGTCGTTTTCATCTTCGATTACGATGGCGTTGCCATTGGTTTGTCCTTCGAGACCGATTACTTCGGCATGTCCTATTTTGCCGTATATAACAATTTGTGCTTCAGGATGATTGTTGTAGGCTTGTTTGATTTTTTGTTGTAGTTTTAGTACTACTGGGCATGTGGCATCGATGATTGTTATGTTGTTTTTGTGTGCTAGTTCGTAGGTGTGAGGTGGTTCGCCATGAGCGCGGAGCAATACTCGTGCATTTTGTAGTTGGGCTAATTGGGTGTGGTCGATGGTTGTTAGTCCGAGTTTTGTTAGTCGTTCTACTTCTTGTCCGTTGTGTACGATGTCGCCTAAGCAGTAGAGTGGTTGTTCTTTGCTGAGTTCGGATTCGGCTGTTGTTGTTGCTCGCATTACGCCAAAGCAGAAGCCGGAGTTGTTGTCTATTTCTATTTTCATATTTGTTGTGTCAAGGTTTTGGGGTGTCTATTTTATTTACTTTGTTTATGACCTGACTGTATCACTCAATATAATTTAAGTAAGTTTGATTTTGTTTTCGTTTCTTGTTGTTTTCTTGCTTGAGGGTTGCTTGAAGGTATGGTTCACTATCTTGGAAGGTATGGTTATCTTATGAAGTCGTATGCTGTTGGTATGGTTGTGGGTTAGAAGTCTAATCCGACACGCCATTTGATACTGAAGTTTTGAGCATCTGGGCTTGTGCTATTGCGATGTGTAAGTCGCCATACGAAGGCTATGTCGCCAATTTGGAATATATTTGAGAACCCAAATCCACATTCGATGTAAGGTGTTTTGTTCCATCCTGCTTCTTTATTGTATAATGGAGGCATGTCTAATATACTGCCGTCTTTGTATTTATTGCTTAAATATCCGTAGCCGATGTTGAATATGAAATCTTCGCGGATGCCGAGCTTTTTGATGTATGGGATGTAGCCGAAAATGTAGCCTCGTGTTTGATAGCGGACATTAAGAGCTGTGTAATAGTCGCTCATTAATTCCATAGAGCCAAGTAGCATGAAGTCGGTGTCGTGGCGGTAGGATGAGCGTGATGAACGAGCCATTATAAGTGCTGGGAATGGGGCACTGCCAACTACTGCATTGGCTTGGAATGCCCAATGGATTTTGCCAAAGCCGAGGGCAGTGTGTTGTTGGGCGTAGATGCCAAATTTGCCAAATAGGTTGTGGTAAGGTTCGTTTTCTGCTGAGCCTGGAATTTTTATGTAACCGCCTTCGGCTGTGAAGTGTATGACTGGGTATTTGCTATTTAAGTATATGCGGTGGAAGAAATAGTCGAGTGAGCTTTGTTGCCATGATAACCGGAAGTCGGTGCGGAGTCCGATTTGGCTATAGTATGGAACTTCAGCTCCTTTGTGAATTAGAGGAATAAATCGGTTGCCATAATAGTTTTGTGTGAAGGCGTTTAGTTTGAATTTAAATCCTGGTTTTTCGAATTGATATTGAGCTCCGATGCGACTGCGCATGAGAACTGATACTGGGCGATATATCATGATCCAGGAGTTGACGAGATTTTCGATGTCGTGTACTCGACTTTCATCGTAAATGTCAACATCATCAAAGCCAATGCGTTCGGTTTTGTGGTCGTATGTGAAGGAGAGAATGTTGCGTTTTGTAGGTCCGAATCGCCATTGGATGTTGCCTCCGTATGAGTGAAGTCCATCGCTGATGAGTTCTCCATTTTGGTATTGTTTTTTGAATCCGTAGCCGTAATATCCGCCAAAGGTAAAGTGTTGGGCAAATGATTCGCCTGAGCGTAATGTTAAACGAGGTGATGCACCTTCTAATTGGTTGAAATGGAATAGATTTAAGATTGGGCCTACGTCAATTTTCCAAAGGTGGAGATATTGATTAAGAATAATATCTATAGTCCAAGCGGATAGTTTTTGTATGCGAGTTTGGTTGGTAGAGTCAATTTTGTTCCATGTCGCTTCTAATTTGTCGTCTGTAGGTATTTCTATTGTTTCTTTTATATTTTTGATAGTCAGTGTGTCTGTTGTGGATATAGTGTTTATGTATGTGCGCTCTTCGCTTAATAAGGCTCCTAAATATTGAGTGTTTTTGTTGGCATATAAGTTGATATTCAGGCCTAAGTTTTGTTTTTCATTGTTGGGGAAAACAGTATTTCCTAATGGTGATGTTGAAAATCCATAGTTGAAGCTTGTTAGATAATTAACCGATGTGTGCGATGGTATTGTAATGTCTGTTTTGGTGATGGCGTAAGTAGCTGAGTCGATCCACATTTCGCCTTTAAACATTAGTCCTTGATTGTATTTTGGGGTGAAGAGTATTTGGTAATTTTTTCTACCATTTATCATGGTACTGTCAGCTAAAAATAGTATGTAATACAATTTTGCATTAGGTGCAATAGGACTCATAAAATTGTGACCTAATATGGTAGAGTATGGCTTGTAGGGATTGATATTAGGTGTATAGGCAGCAATGATTTGTTGCCAATGTTCTGGTGGAAAAATATTTAATGCATTTTGTTTTGACTCTAATAGAGTAGAACTATTACTGTCGGGGCCTAATTTTAAATTGTAAATAGATTGATTGATATATACGGGTAAGGAAAATGTTGTGTCAGTTTGTGCTATAGTACCTGATGTCAAATCTTTAAATAGTTTTCGTTGTAAAGATTTTTGTTGTATGTCGGTGAGATTTATAGCCGTCATATCATTCATCGTGGTGCTGATATTTATTACATTTTCGGGATTGTTTTTACGTCGGTTTTTATGCACATTTTTCAGTAAAAGCATCGCTTCGTCTTGTTTAGGTGTTGCTATTACTTCATCTAATATTGAAATATCCTCTTTTAGGTATATTCTTATCATTTGGTCTTTTCCGTAGTCGAGTTTTATTTGTCGTTGCTTATATCCTATGACGCTAGCAATTAAGGTGCGTTGGGGTTCATTGCTACGAAGCATAAAAAAACCTTCTTCGTTTGTAGTGCAACCAATATTTGTGCCTTTAAACCATACACTTGCAGCTTCTAATGGCTGAGCATCTTCTGCAGAAAGCACTTGTCCAACCACAACAATGTCTTGTGCTGTAATGAATTGAGTAGCTAAGATAGTTAGTATGAATATGCTGATTTTTTTTATCATAGAGTGTAAATGTTTTGAGTATAAATTAAAAGGAGATAGAATTAGAAAAATTTCTATCTCCTTTTGTGTATTATTTATGTTTATTTCGATATTCACGCGGTGTCATATTTTGACGTTTGCGGAAGAACGTACTAAACTGAGCTGTATCTGAAAAACTAAGCATTTCTGCAATTTTTGCGATAGAATAGTTGGTTGTTGTCAACAATTCTTGAGATTTTTTCAAACGTATATCCATTTGATATTGGGCTGGAGATGTGCCCATATTTTCTTTGAAAATACGGCGGAATAAAGAGTAACTTATTCCAATGCGTTCTGCCACTTCTTCTGGGCTGATTTTGGATGTTGTATCATGGCGTAGTATTTCTACCGCAGTATTGATTTTTTCAATATTTGGGTCTTCTTTTTCGTGGCAATTTAGTAATTTGTAATTTGCAATACTTAATGCAAGCATCAAAGAGGTGTTTAAAACAGCTTGTGAGCCACTTTTGTTCTCTTTGAGTATTTGTATCATATTATCAAATATATTCTCTATTATCACATTCTGTCCGATGTTAGCTATAGAGGACTTTTGAAATAAATCAATTTTTTCAAGGAATAGTGTATATTGTAAACAAACTACTGATACATGAAAGAGTGAAGTTTGTTTTCCTATTGTTGGTATAAATTCAGCTTTTTCGCCAGATTTAATTAAAATAATATGACCTATTTTTATTTCTTGTGTGATACTATTTGTGCGATATGTACCACCTCCTTCTGTTATATATACAAAATCGTAGCTATTTGTGCTTGTATCTGCTTCAATTATGTATGATTGGTGATTTTCTGTTTTTATAGTTCGGTATATTACCGATTTGCATTTGCAATTATAGGCATCACTTTTTTTGATTTCATTTGCATGGGGTGTGATGTCTGCTTTGTTTGTAGTGTCAAAAAAGTACATTTTATAAATTTGCTAATAGTTCGAGTAAAAAGATTTGTTTGTTGTGCAAATTTATAAATTTATGTTGGAATTAACAAATATTTTGTACTAAATGTTTGGTTTTGTTATTTTTGATATAACTATTGATTGTTGTTTTTGTTATTGTGGCGACTTTTGTGTTTTTTACCATGTAATTTTGTCTATAATGCTATTTAAGTATGCTATAGAAATTCCGTAATTTGTTATTTTTGTCTTATGTAGCTTAGCTTCTTTGACCCTATTTAGCATTTGAGCGCGACTAAACATGCATGCTCCGCAGTGAATAATAAGGTCGTATTGCGATAAATCTACGTTCCAATCGTTGCCTGAAATGATATCAAATTTAATATTTGGGTCGATTTTTTTTCGTATCAAGGCAGGTATTTTTTCTCTGCCTATATCTTCGGCTAAAGGGGCGTGTGAGCATGCTTCGGCTATCAACACTCGGCTATTTTCGTTTAGTGATGATAGAGCTTCAGCGCCTCGTATAAATTCATCAATGTCTCCTTTCCAACGCGCAAATAATACCGAAAATGAAGTTAAACGCGATTCTTGTGGTTTTAATTCATATACAGTTTTAAAGTCTTGCGAGTCTGTGACGATTAGTGCAGGTGCATTTTTCAAACTATCTAATGTTTGTGCTAATTTTGTCGTTGTAGTACAAATTGTCGTACAACCATAATCGAGTAATTCTCGTATGGTTTGCACTTGAGGCAGAATCAATCGCCCTTTAGGGGCTTGAATATCTTGAGGCATACAAAGCACCACCGTGTCGGTCGGTTGTACGAGGTGTGTGACGATTGACAAGTCTTGTTGATATTGTGATTGTACAAATCCAATTGCTTTTAATACCTCCTCTCGTCCCTTGTTTTGCGCTATATTTATTTCGATATATTCGTTTATGCCAAACAATTTTTTAGCCTCTTGTGCTTCGTTTTTTGTCTCAGTAAAATGATTGACCACAAGTATAGCTTTGCTACGCTCTTTAATTAGAGTAAACCATTTGGTAGCATCTTGTAATTTTTCTTTATCCTCAAAAATGGTATCGGGGATTAGGAAAATAGCTATATCGCATCGTCTTAGTACCTCTTTGGTCTTAGTAACCCTCATTTCCCCCAATGTGCCGTAGTCGTCATAGCCAGCAGTGTCAATAAAAACACAAGCGCCTAAACCATTTATTTCTATTGGTTTACTTACTGGGTCGGTCGTTGTGCCAGCCACCGAACTCACTATACTTACCTCTTGCGATGTAAGCATATTGACTAACGACGATTTACCCGCATTGCGAGGTCCAAATATACCTATGTGTGTACGTTCAACCATTGTAATTTCAATTTTCAATAAGTCCTTCTGGCAATTCAACTACCATAGTGTGCTTTTCGGGGTCTAAGTCTATTACTTCAACGGCACCCACAGGTATAAGTGTGTCGTTATCAAGTATAAACAAAATATTAGCTGTCGAATCATCGATTTCCACTATTTGTCCAATCTCTTTTTTATCAGCCGTTAGCATGGTGAATCCGACATAATAATTTATCGACATTTCTTCGTTTTCACCTTCGCCGAGAGCCTCTTTCTTCACGTATGCCGTTTTACCAAAAAATGGGCGTATGCGCTCCTCTGTTGTTATATCTTCAAACAAAATCAATGCCGTAGTGTCTGTTTTGTAGCGATATTCATCAATAAAGAAAGGCACAAATATTCCATCTATATCAACAATAATATATGGCGTCTCTTCAAGGTCGAAATCAATGTTTAATTCCAAATTGATTTCGCCCTTGATGCCATGTGTTTTACCGAAAACACCAATAGGAGCTATTTCTTCTAATCGAATCATACTATTTTTTGCTTACTGCTTTTGGTAAATGGTATTCTACAGGACCTTTTTTGAGAGCGCGTATTACAAGATATGCTCCAAAGAGGATAAAAGGTACAGACAACCACTGTCCCATATTGAATGTCATATCCACCTCAAAATCCGATTGTGGATTTTTAATCATTTCTATAATTTGACGTGAAATGAATATGCCTAAAAAACCTACTCCAGTCAACAAACCATTATATTTACCCGCATCTTTCTTCCAATACATCCAATATAGCAAGAAGAATACCAAAAGATAAGCCAACGACTCATAGAGTTGAGTAGGGTGGCAAGCTAAAAGGTTGCCTGCATCATCATAAAATCTTTCAGCGCCACGTACAAATACGAAACCCCAAGGCAAATCGGTAGGTTCGCCATAGATTTCAGAGTTCATAAGGTTGCCAAGGCGGATAAGGCACGCAACGAATGCCGAGCCTACGAATACACGGTCGGTGAGCCAAAAGAAGCTAACTTTGGTCATATATTTGGTTAACAACCATGCTGTTAGTACCATAGCAGCAGCACCACCATGCGATGCCAAACCTCCACGCCACACCATAAATATTTCGGCAGGGTGTTGAGAGTAGTATGCCCAATCGTAGAAGAATACGTGACCGAGGCGCGAACCAATAATCACAGCCAAAATAAAATAGACAAACACCTTATCGAGCCACTCTTCAGGAGCACCCTCTTTTTTGAATATTTTGCCAATGATATTAATCGCAACAAAAAAACCAACAGCATAAATCACTCCATACCAACGAATTTCGAGTGGTCCGAGCGACAAAGCCACGGGATTAACATCCCAAATAATACTTAATAAATCCATAATTTTAGTTGAAATGTAAAAGTTGAAACATGAAAGTTGAGCCGAAGGTAAATTTCAACTTTCAACTTTCAAATTATTTACTTTTTTCTTACAATAGCAATCGGAGTTTGTTGTGACGATTGACCGAGAGGATTATCCTTGAATAAAGCTTTCAAGAAATTATCATCGAGCGATTTGCTTGATTTGCCAAGTATATCAACATTCAAGTCGTTAGCATCCAATACAATGAAATCATTGCCTAATTTCTCTTTCATTTGGCGAGCCACTTTGTCAGGATTTTTAGGTGCCATCTTGGCATATTGGTTATAAGGAGGCAATGTGTATTCGCATGGGCCATCAATAGCATAAGCTCTTGGGCCGCACACTTTGTAGAACGCACCACGCACACCAAAAGGCTTAGTTACAAGGGCAGCAAGACAGCCCAAGAATATACGTGGAAGACCCACATCCTCAATAGCCAATTGCATAGTATAAGGGCTACCCAAACCGATGCCGTATGGTGATTTATACACAAATTTCACCAAAAATTTAGCCAACCACGATGGGTGGATGTCGTTTATGTGGAACGAACGCCCTTGCGTGATAGCCACAATTTTCTCACTACAGAAGATAATGTCACCCTCTTGGCGAATATCTTTTGTATATTTGTCAACCACCTCGCCGAGGTCATCCTCGCGCATTACAACATGAGTCTTCACCGGTATACGCAAATACTCAACACCATCAATCATGATGGTCAATTTTTTTCCTTCATTAGCTTGAAATTCCATAATATTTTTGTTTTTAAAATTTATTTTATTATCATTTTTTAGTTTATTTCACCCATAAAAATGCTATTGAATCAATTAAAGTGTGATGTTCAAAAAAATCACTACATATCTCACATTTTGGGACTGGGATATTTTGATGTCCCTCTATTTGAGAATTTTGAAATTGAATATTTGGATTTGTGTAATAATAATTATAATCATTGTATGTACCAAAATCTATTAAATCTCCATTGCAAGTATATAACAGAAAATAATTATTATAATTATTACCAAAAGTTCTTGTAACAATAAAATCTTCTGATGTACTATCATTATTAAATACATATACAATTTGATAAGTTGGATAGTTAATTATCACGTTGAAATATGAAGATCTATACCAGCTATTCAACCACTCCAAATTATTCAGTGGATCTTTAACTCCGCAACATACCACATCTGGATTTATCCAAATTGTGCGTTCGTAGTTGCGTTCGCACCCCACTAAAATTAGTAGTGATAGCGAAATGAAAAAGATTAATTTTTTCATGATTTTTTTATTCTTTAAATGGTTATTTCTGACGTCCTAAAAATACCCACTCTCACTGTGTATTCGCTCAAAATTTTTCCCAAATTTAAATATAGGATACAGCAACCTGCAAGCAACCCTCACCCTACCTTCAAAATACACACTCTCAGTGTGTATTGGTTTGAAAAATCACAAAAACGGGTTGCTCTTTTTCTCGTCACCGATAGTCGTATATGGGCCATGACCAGGATATACAACCGTATCTTCAGGCAATGCCATCAATCGCTCAGTTATCGACTTTATCAGTGTCGCATACGAGCCACCCTCCAAGTCGGTGCGACCAATCGAACCCTCAAACAACGAGTCGCCCGAAATGAGCCACCCCGCCGATGGAATATAAAAACACAACCCACCGCGCGAATGTCCCGGCGTATGTATCACCTCAATTCTATTTTCGCCCAATGTTAACACATCGCCATCCTTCAAATATCCACCCAATTTCTCTGTCCTCACCTCAAACGGCAATCCAAACATACGCGCCTGTTCGCCCATTCGTGCAAGCAAGGTCTCATCTTCCTCATGCGCCATAGGCAAAATACCATAACGTCTTGCCGCCCACGCATTACCAAAACAATGGTCGAGATGCAAGTGTGTGTTGAGTATATATTTCACCTTCAGGTTATTATCGTTTACAAACGCTTCGATTCTCTCCTCCTCTTGCGGAAACAATGCCCCACAATCTACAATCGCAGCCTCCATCGATGCCTCGTCCCACACCACGTAAGTATTCTCCTGAAACGGATTATTTTGTATTTGTTTTATCTTCATAACGGCAAATAAACCCCTTTTTTAGTATTAAAAAACTCTTCGCTGAAAAACTCGCTTATATTATATAAGGTGGAAATATTTTTAAATGGAGCAACTTCATGCTGTAATTCGCCTCCTTTCAAACAAATCAATCCATTTGGCAACGCATTTTTGCTCTGTCCACCAACATTCTTTTTTGTCAATTTCACTAAATCAGCCAATGGCATTACTGCGCGCGACACCACAAAATCATATTTTTCCTTCACATTTTCCATTCTTTCGTGTTGGAATGTCACATTCGTAAGCCCAATAGCCTGTGCTACCTCTTGCGCCACACGTACCTTTTTCCCTATCGAATCCACCAAATGAAACTTACATTCTGGAAACATTATAGCCAACGGAATACCCGGAAAACCACCTCCTGTGCCTACATCTACAAGTGTAGTGCCTGGCTGAAAACGCAATATTTTTGCAATCGCAAGCGAGTGCAACACATGGTGTTCGTACAGATTATCAATGTCTTTGCGCGAAATTACATTGATTTTGCTATTCCAATCTTTATATAAATCAAAAAGTGCAGCATACTGCTCTTTTTGTCTATCCGTTAAATTCGGAAAATACTTTAATATCTTGTCCATAGGTTCTGGGTTAGAGGTTAAAGGTTTGAGATTAGTGCTGAATGGCTAATTATGCATTGTGCATTATGCATTGTACATTTTTGAAGTACAAAGATACATTTTTTTCATCATTTTGCCAATTATATTACTAAAAATATTCTTTTTCTCTTCTTTTTTTTCTTTTTTCACCTCTTAAAATCTTTTATTTTTTACACTTTTTTACTTAGTAACCCTGTATTTATACATATTTTAACAAAATGGCTATACGTTTTAACTTTTGATAACAATTTTATAACTCTTTCAAAATCAATATTATTTATCTCTTTTTTTCAAAATCAATTTTTGGGAAAAATGCTCAAATTGCATTAATTGAGCAAAAATGAGCAATTTTTTGGCAAAAAAACAATGATTTTTGAAAAAAAAACATTTACTTTGCAACGAATTTGTGTCGAAGACTAATTTTGATGATTTTTTATCGAATTATACTTTCACAAATAAAATAGGAAATAATTTATTAACTAACTAAAAAATTACTATTATGTCTGAAGTAGCAAACAAAGTAAAAGAGATTATCGTTGAAAAACTTGGTGTTGAAGCAAGCGAAGTAACTGAAGCAGCTAGCTTTACTAACGATCTTGGTGCTGATTCATTGGATACAGTAGAATTGATTATGGAATTCGAACGCGAATTTGACATCCAAATCGCTGAAGAAGACGCTGAAAAAATCACTACTGTAGGTGAAGCTATCGCTCACATCGAAGCAGCTAAAGCTTAATCTCTCGAATTTTTTATAGTAACTTAGTAACAAGTAACGAGTAACGAGAATCACTTTATTCCTTCTTGTTACTCGTTACTCGCTACTATAAATCTATTTTTGCTATTTATTTTTATCTATGGAATTAAAACGTGTAGTTGTTACAGGTATGGGAGCCATTACTCCTATCGGCAATTCTGTCGAAGAAGCATGGAATAACGCTATCAATGGTGTTAGTGGTGCTGCTCCTATTACTCATTTCGATACTGAAAAATTCAAAACTAAATTTGCGTGTGAAGTTAAAGGCTTCAACGTAGCTGATTATATCGATCCTAAAGAGGCTCGTAAGATGGACCTCTATAGCCAATATGCCATCGCCGCAGCTAAACAAGCTATGGCTGACTCTAAAATGGACCTCGAAAAAGTCAATCTTGACCGCATCGGTGTCATCTATGGCGTAGGTATTGGCGGTCTTCGTACTTTCGAAGAAGAGTATGGTTATTACGAACGCACTAAAGAGAATGGTCCTAAATTCAACCCATTCTTCATCCCAAAAATGATTTCTGACATCTCTGTTGGTCATATCTCAATCATGTTTGGTTTGCGCGGTCCTAACTTCGTTACTACATCTGCTTGTGCATCTTCTACTAACGCTCTTATCGATGCTTTCAACTATATTCGTCTTGGTAAGGCTGATGCTATCATCGCAGGTGGTGCCGAAGCTGCTATTACTGTTGGTGGTGTTGCTGGTTTCTCTGCCATGCGTGCTATCTCTACTCGCAACGATGATCCTCAAAGTGCATCTCGTCCTTTCTCTAAAAGTCGTGATGGTTTCGTGCTTGGCGAGGGTGGTGCTGCTCTTATTCTCGAAGAGTATGAACACGCTGTAGCTCGTGGTGCTCATATCTATGCAGAAATGGTTGGTGGTGGTCTTAGTGCCGATGCTCACCACATGACTGCTCCTCACCCAGAAGGTCATGGTGCTTATATGGTTATGAAAAATGCCATCGAAGATGCCGAACTCTCTATCAATGATATCGACTATATCAACGTGCATGGTACTTCAACTCCTCTTGGCGATATCTCTGAAGTGAAAGCCATTAAAAAACTCTTTGGTGACCACGCTTACGAGTTGAATATCTCATCTACTAAATCTATGACAGGTCACCTTCTTGGTGCTGCTGGTGCTGTTGAAGCTATGCTTACAGTACTTGCTGTTGCTAACGATACAGTGCCTCCTACAATCAACTTCCACGAAGGCGACGAAGACCCTGAAATAGATTATAAACTAAATCTTACATTCAATAAAGCACAAAAACGTCCTATCCGTGCTGCCTTGTCAAATACATTTGGCTTTGGCGGTCACAATGCTAGCGTTATTTTCAAGAAAATCTAATTTGACTTTATTGTAAATAGTATATATAAGCATTTGGTTTAGTCTCTTTTGCAGGACTAAATCAGATGCTTATTCTTTTTTTGATAGATAATATCTTATAGAAACTATAGATGTTATAAAAATTATAGTTGCTATAATAATTCTCAATTCTCAATTCTCAATTCGAAATATGGCTCTCATAAAATCAGTTAGGGGCTTTACCCCTGAAATTGGCAAAGATTGCTATCTTGCCGACAATGCAACAATCATTGGCGACACAATTATTGGCGAAGGTTGTAGCATTTGGTTTAATGCAGTATTGCGTGGTGATGTTAATTCTATCCGTATTGGCAATCATGTGAATATCCAAGATGGTGCAGTGCTTCATACTCTCTATCAAAAATCTACTATCGAGATTGGCGACTATGTTAGCGTGGGTCACAATGTCACAATCCACGGTGCTAAAATCGAAGACTATGCCCTTATTGGCATGGGCTCTACAGTGCTCGATGGAGCAGTAGTTGGTGCAGGTGCTATTATTGCGGCTAATGCCTTGGTACTTAGCGGAACAATTGTGCCACCTAATACAATTTGGGCAGGCGTGCCAGCCAAACAAGTCAAAGAAGTTGCACCTGAGCAAGCAAAAGAAATCAACCAAAAAATTGCTCACAACTACGCAATGTACGCCAGCTGGTACACAGAAGAATAATTATCAATTAAATAAATAACAAATGCGAAAGCCGAGTGCAGAGGTTCTCGTTACTCGCTACTCGCTACTAAAAATCTACATTATGGTAAAACATATCGTATGTTTCAAATTGGCTGAACCTACAGCAAAATTAATCGAAGAGACAAAAAACGTATTATTGTCAATGCGTGGCAAAGTGCCTACTGCGCTTGATGTTCAAGTAAATTGCGACGAGTTGCACTCTGCTCGTTCTTACGATATCATTCTCGAAGTGTTAGTCGAAGATTGGGCTGCTCTTGAAGTTTATCAACAAGACATGTACCACTGCAATATCGTGAAAAAACACATGCACGCAGTGGCTCAAAGTAGCATCGCTCTCGACTTTGTAGTTAATAAATAATCGTTCGACGATGAATTATAAATATCTTATCTTTGCAATCGTATTATCTTTTTTGTCGGCGTGTGGATTTGCCTCTCATTCCAATAAAGCAAAACAAGATAATACGACTGCTAGAGTTGTGCCTATATTCAACCCCGATAGTGCCTATCACTACGTAAAAGCGCAATGCGATTTTGGTCCTCGTGTGCCTGGCACTGAGGCTCACGTCGCGTGTTTAAACTATTTTGTAGAGCAATTTAATCGCTTTAATGCCGATACTGTAATTGTTCAAGAGGGCGAAACTATGCTTTACGACGGCTCTAAAATGCCTATTCGCAATGTAGTGGCATCGTATGGCATAGGCAAACCTAATCGCGTGATGATTTGTGCCCATTGGGACTCTCGCGCCTTTGCCGACAACGACATCAACCCCGACAATCGTCGCAAACCTATAATCGGAGCCAACGATGGCGCAAGTGGCGTAGGTGTAATTCTCGAATTGGCTCGTCAGTTGGGTACGAAAGATGCTGCAATGGGTGTCGATTTGATTTTGTTCGACCTCGAAGATTGGGGCGCACCTGATTGGGCGCAATCGCAACTCCTTGACGGAGGTTGGGCTTTAGGCTCTAAATATTGGGCATCACGACCTCATGTCCCTGGCTATCAAGCGCAGTTTGCTATCTTGCTCGATATGGTTGGTGCGCCAGGGGCCCAGTTCTATCGCGAATATTTTTCCGACCAATATGCCTCTTGGGTGGTAGATCGTGTATGGAATAAAGCCTCCGATTTAGGCTTGAACCATATTTTTGTAAATCAGCGTGGTGGTGGTGTCACTGACGACCATATCAATGTTATCCGTGCTGGCATTCCTTGCATCGATATTATTCAATTCCAAACTGACACCGAATCTGGGTTCGGGGATTATTGGCATACTCACAATGATGATATGCGCAATATTGACCCATCTACTCTTGATGCCGTAGGGCGTGTTTTAATGGAAATAGTTTATTAGGGAACAAGGAATAAGAAACAAGGGTATATTATATAGTTTCTATAACCACTATACTCATTATTTATTATCAAATTTTATGTTACAGCATCATTTAAAACCCAATTGCATCGAAGTCGGTGTTGATGAAGCAGGGCGCGGATGCCTTGCTGGCGACGTCTATGCCGCTGCTGTAGTTCTGCCCGAAGGGTTTTGTAATGATTTGTTGAATGATAGTAAGCAATTGACCGAGCGTCAGCGCAACGAATTACGTACTATCATCGAGCGCGAGGCGGTGGCATGGGCTGTAGGTGTTGTGACGGCTAAAGAAATCGACGAGATAAACATTCTCAATGCCAGCATTTTGGCAATGCACCGAGCCCTAGAGCAAGTAGAGAAAAAACTAAAATTCGACCATATTATTATCGACGGAAACCGATTTAAACCATATAAATCCGTAGCCTATCAAACCGTGGTGAAAGGCGATGGTAAATATATGTCTATCGCGGCGGCATCTATTCTTGCAAAGACTCATCGCGATGAGTATATGTGCCGTTTGCATGCCGAATACCCGCAGTATGATTGGAAAGGCAATAAAGGATATCCAACAAAAAAGCATCGCGCTGCTATTGAACAATATGGCACAACGCCTTATCATCGACTAACTTTCCGATTGTTGGATACTCAACAAACATTAAATTTCGATTATGAATAATAAAAAGATACAAGATAATTCTACTCAAAAACATATCCTAAAGCATAAAATACTTAAATCGTTAAATAGCTTTTGGCGTAAAATACAATTCTGGAAACCAACCAAATATCAAGCCCTTTTAGGCTTCCGCGAAAATAACACAAAACTCTACGACATAGCTTTCATCCATAGTTCTATGTCTCAACGCGACAAAAAAGGCAGACTTTTGAACAACGAGCGCTTAGAGTTTCTTGGCGATGCTGTCCTCGAAACCGTGATGAGTGAAATGCTTTATAAATATTACCCTAATCAAAAAGAGGGTTTCTTATCATCTACTCGTGCTCTTTTTGTACGTCGTAAGACTACCAACGAGTTAGGCGAAAAAATGGGTTTGCGTAAGTATGTAGTTATGCGTAAAGGCAATAACAACTTCAATAATATTACGGGCAATCTCTTTGAGGCGTTAGTGGGAGCTGTTTATCTTGATAAAGGTTATGATGTGGCGGCTGATTTTATATTACGCTCTTATAAAAAGCATATAAATATGGAAAAACTCTTGCGCAAAGAGCAAAACTATAAATCTATGCTTTTGGAATGGTCTCAAAAAGAGCGTAAAGAGTTTTATTATGAACTTATAGAAGAAACTCGTATTGAAGATAATAAAATACGTTTCCAATCGCGTGTAGTAATTGAGGGTAAACCGATGGGTTATGGTGTTGCTAATAGTAAACGCGAGTCAGAGCAAGCTGCCGCTAAGCAAGCCTTACAAACCCTAAAAGATTGATAAAATCTACAATTTATAGTCTCTATAGTTACTATAGTTTCTATAAATTATCAATAATAATTAACGAGCGGAGCGAGTAAGTCTCATATCTCGCTACTCGCTACTAAAAATCTATCTTATGGAATTAATTCATTTCTCAAAACTTGTTGCCGCTAAAGCAAAGAAACAAGCCAATCGTGTAGCATTGTATTATCGTGACTACTCCGTTGCGAAATGGGTAGAAATCACTTGGCGTGAGCTTCACGAAAAAGTAGAACGTGTGGCTCGTGCTTTGGTCTCTCTCGGAGTTAAAGAGGAAGACCGTGTTGCTATCTGTTCGCAAAACATGCCTCAGGCTCTTATGGTTGATTTTGCTAACTATGCCAATCGTGCCATCTCTGTGCCTATGTATGCTACTGCGTCGGTGCAACAAATCGAGTACATCGTCAACGATGCCGAAATCGAAGTTCTTTGCGTAGGCGAGCAAATTCAGTATGATAATGCTCTCGAAGTAATTAAAAACAGCAAGTTTTTGAAACACATCATCGTATTCGACCCTTCTGTTGACTTGAAAGGCGAATCGCGAGCTATGTATTTCGAAGACTTTATGCGTAAAGGCGACGACCAATCGTTGCAAAAAACGGTTGAAAAACGCACAAAAGCGGCTACCGATGATGACCTTGCTATAATCATGTACACATCAGGTACTACCGGCGAGTCGAAAGGTGTTATGCTTCCTCACTCATGTTTGCTCGAAGCTATGCGCATCCACGACCAACGCCTTGTGCATATCAAGCGTAGCGATACCTCTATGGCATTCCTTCCGCTCACTCATATCTTTGAGCGTGCATGGACCTATTTCTGCCTATGGGAAGACGTAAAAGTATATCTTAACCAACGCCCTAGCGACATTCAAAACACACTAAAAGAGGTGCGCCCAACTATGTTATGTGCTGTGCCTCGTTTCTGGGAAAAAATTGCAGCTGGAGTGCAACTCAAAATCGATACTTTCTCGCCTTTCAAAAAAGCTATGGTTACTTGGGCTTTAGCCGTGGGCGAAGAATACAATATCGGATATCGTAAAGACCTAAAACGTGCCCCTCTTGGTCTTGCTATTCGTTATAAAATTGCTGACAGACTTATTTTCTCTACCCTCAAAAAAGTGGTAGGTCTCGACCGTGGTCGCCTATTCCCTGTGGCGGGTGCTGCTCTCGACGATAAACTTGCTAAATTCTTTATAAGTCTTGGATTGCCAATTATGTATGGTTATGGCCTTACTGAAACTACAGCGACTGTATGTTGCTATCCATATAACAATTATGTAATTGGTTCTATGGGTACGTTGATGCCTGATGTTCAAGTGAAGATAGGTGAAGATGGTGAAATTCTTGTAAAAGGTAAAACCGTTTGTTCGGGATATTATAAAAAACCAGAAATCAACGCCAACTCATTCGTTGATGGATGGTTCCGTACAGGCGATGCAGGTAAACTTGTGGATGGTAAACATCTTTATATGACAGATCGTATAAAAGACTTGTTTAAAACATCTAATGGTAAATATATTGCACCACAACAAATCGAAACAATCCTCGGTGGTGATGTATTCATCGAACAAGTAGCTGTAATTGGTAATAATCGCAACTATGTGACTGCTATTATCGCACCTAATATTGAGGCAATCAAAGGTTATG
>JAZOUT010000052.1:0-2308 GCA_045658305.1 Candidatus Aphodosoma sp.
AATGCAAAAAGGTGAAGTATATAATTTGACAGCATTTAGCATGTGCGCACATAACGGCACACATATAGATGCACCATTTCATTTTTTTGAAAATGGGAAAACAATTGATGAGATATGCTTAGAGTCATTTGTGGGAATGGCTTATGTGGCAGAACATCATGGGATTGTTACGGTCAACGATGCTACAGAAATAATTGAAAAAGCAAAAAAACAGAACTCAGAAGCATCAAAGAGAATTCTGATTAAAGGAGATGTCGAAGTATCATTAGAGGCAGCAAAGGTATTTGCTTCTTCAGATATTTTGCTTCTAGGAAATGAACCACAGACAGTCGGACCGCAAGAAGCGCCAATGGCAGTACATCTTGCACTTTTGGGTGCTAATGTCATCTTGCTTGAAGGAATTCGTTTGGAAGAGGTATCTGAAGGTGTTTATTTCTTGAATGCTGCACCGCTGAATTTATCAGGTGCAGACGGTTCGCCGTGCAGAGCCGTATTGATAAGTGTTTAGAGATAAAATCTAATTTATGTAACAGTTAGATAAACTTGAATAGGTCGAATAGATAAGTAAGAATTTGTCGTACTTCTGTGAAAAAACAAAATTGACCAAAAGCAGAAGGTACGATATAGTTAAAAGAGCATAATATTAATGCTGTTAATAAAGAAAAATGAGGTGTGATTTATGGTTAAGCGTCGTTCTTCCTTCTAAAACAATAGAAGGAAAATATTGTATCCTTCTATTGCTCATAAGAAATAGGAGGTTAATATGAATAAATATGAATTAAGAAATCGCCACTATTTTATAGGGGCATTATTAAGTATACTCATCAGTAATACTTTTGCAGTTTATTTACAATTTTTTAAAGGTGATGTTTTAGATTATGCAGTTGTAGGAGACGCATCTAATACATTTATTTATGGTGGATTGTTGTTGCTATCTATCTTTTGTGAAATTTTGTTTTATTATGTTCATAGACTGTTCAGTGCAAAATTTACAATTGGATGTACCCGTTATTTGAAACAAGATATTTTTGATTGTATTATACAGCGTAGTTTTGTTTCATACAAAGAATGTTCTCAGGGTGAATATATAGCAAAATATACGAATGAAGCAGACACAATCAGAGAGCGTCGTTTTAATATGCTCCCAATGTTTTGGGATATACTTTCCAAAATTGTTTTGGTAAGTGTAGCGTTATTTTTACTTGACCCTCGTATTGCAATCATTACAATTGTTTTGTTAACTACACCACTTTATGTTCCTAAACTTATTGAAAAGCCGTTACAAAAAGCACAAACGGAATCAATTCAAGCGATAGAAGAAACTCTTTCAAAGGTGAATGATTGGCTTTCAGGGTTTGAGATTATTAAGAATTATTCTGTTGAAGAAAAAATTATGGCTCGATTTCAAGTAGTGAATGATAATGCAATGGATAAATCGCTTAAGGAAACACAACTTGGAGCGGTTTCACAACTAATCTCTACATTGATTTCGTATTTATCTTATTTTGTTGTGTTGGCTTGCTCTGCATGGCTTGTGTGGAAAGGAGATTTTTCAGCGGGTGACTTTTTTGTTGCTATTGGTATGATAGACCAGCTTTCTTATCCACTAATTTCTTTGGCAGGAATTATTCGCCAGTTAATTGCAATAAAGCCTGTATGCAATGGAATGGAAAAGTTTTTAGCAGAAACAAAAATTGTACAATATGCAAAAGAGTTGCAAGGCTTTCAATCAAATATCCATTTTGATGATGTATCTTTTGGTTATAATGAGCAAACCCCAATTCTATCGAATTTTAGTTTTACGATTAAAAAAGGAAATCGCTATTTGATTCAAGGTCCAAGCGGATGTGGAAAAACCACAACAGTTAATTTGTTGCTCAGATATTTTGATGCCAATAAAGGTATAATTTCTGTTGATGGAAATGTTATTACTGAGTTTAGTAGTACTTATGATTGTATAACAGTAGTTCGGCAGGAGGCAAATTTGTTTCATGATACATTAAGAAATAATTTGACTATGTATTGTGATATTGAAGATGAAAAACTTTTGCAGATGCTATCAAATGTTGGGTTGGAAAAATTAGCAAATAAGAATTCTTTAGATTCTGTAGTTGAAGAAGGTGGTGCCAATTTCTCTGGTGGTGAGAAGAAACGCATTAGTCTTGCACGTGCTCTTCTTAGAGATACAGACATGCTAATACTAGATGAGCCTTTAGCAAATTTAGACACTACAACAGCTGAAAGAATAGAAGACTTGTTATTATCTATTGAAAACAAAACAATTCTTATCGTTTCACATCAGTTCAGT
>JAZOUT010000053.1:0-10036 GCA_045658305.1 Candidatus Aphodosoma sp.
ATTTGTATGTTTTTTATTAGAAATACGATGGAAGGTTGAATGGATGATAAGTAATAATTATGAATTTTTACGTTATTTTGTTAAAGTTTAATAATTTATTGATAACTAAAAGATTAAGGTGTTTGATATTAGTTTTGATATTAAATACGTTTTTAGTGTTTTCTAAAGGAAGTTTTGCTAGTATGTTTGGTTTATATGTAGGTGGTGGTTATCCTTTTGTTTTTGATAATTTTAAAGAAACTTATAATTTTGGTAAATATTATAGTGATTTTGGATTGTGTTATGGTTTGAAGGTAAATAATTTTTGGTTTGAATGTGGTGTTGAATATGAACATCAAGTATCTGTTACAAAATATGAAGTATCGGGTAAAATGGAAAGAATGATGTATGATACTCAGGGAAAGGAGATATTGTTTCATTATGAATTTAATAAAGCGGTAGATTGGCAAAATTTTGATATTATTAATGTGCCTATTGTTTTTGGATATTATAATAGTGGTTTTTATATTGGAACTGGGCCTAAAATTGGAATAGGATTTAATTTGGTTAATAAATCTGATTTATATTATACAACTTCAGCTACTTATAAGCAGTATTTGGAAGATTTTGTAGATATGCCAAATCACTATTATTCAACCTATAAAGAACCTTGTAAAAAAAAGCTTCTTCAAAATTTAAATTTAGGTGCTATTGTTGAGATTGGATATGATTTTTGGGAGTTGATGAATTCAAATTATAGAAATTATACTTCTTTAAAATTGTCTTTGTTTGCAGAATATACTTATTTTAATTTAAAAAGTGATAATACTTCTTTGTTGTTATATGAAATTGATGAGGTAAATCCAAGTATAATAAGATTATTGCCATTTTATTATGTAAAGGCTTCAAATGATAGTAGAGAGTCTTTGTTTCATTCTGTAATTGTGGGTGTAAAATTAAGTTGGATGATTAATTTTCCTTACAAAAATTGTAAGAATTGTAATATGTGGAAAAAACCTCGTAGATTTTTATAAAATTATTATATGAGAAAAATATTTATAATTCTAATTCTGTTGGTGTCTTTATGTGTAAATAATTTATTTGCACAGTGTTTTGATATGACTAATTTGAAAGATCCTAATGTAACTTGTACATATGGTAGTTTTCATAATCCGTACAAATATGTTGGAGTTGTGGATTATGGTTCAAGTAGTAGTCGTAGTAGGCATACAGTAAATACAGATGTGAATGCAAAAGATCCGATAATTAATGATTTATTTGTAGTTCCTAATGGCGAAACATCATCTATTCGTTTAGGTAATTGGGAGGTTGGAGCAGAAGCTGAAAGTGTTACATATTCTTATGTTGTTAATTCTGAAACTCCTATACTTTTGTTGAAATATGCTGCTGTTATGGAAAATCCGAGGCATAATCTTTCAAATCAACCACGTTTAACATTAAATGTGTATGATAGTGATAATATGTTAGTTGATTTAAAATGTATGTCATTTAATTTTATTTCAAGTGTTAATCTTGGTTGGAATTCTTTTAATGAAGGTAGTTTGTTTTGGAAAGATTGGACTTTTGTCGGTATTGATTTATCATCGTATGTAGGTCAAAATTTAAAGATACAAATAACAAATTATGATTGTGAACAAAAGGGGCATTATGGGTATTTTTATTTTCATTTAAGTTGTAAGGAGAAAAGAATAAAGTCTTTAGCATGTGGTAATGATGGGTATACAACATTTTGGGCGCCTGAAGGATTTGAATATAAATGGTATTATTTTGATGGACATAATAAAATAGAACAAGGTTCAGAACAAACATTAACAGTACCTCTTGATGGTACTGAATATTTTTGTGATATAAATCAAGTAGGTAATTCGGATTGTTCATATACATTATCTGCTATTGCGAATTCAAGATACCCTATAGCTGATTTTTCTATACGTCAAATTTCAGAATGTGTTGATACTTTGTATTTAACTAATTTAAGTGCAGTATCTATGGATGGTATAAAAAAGAATATTCCGCATGAAGATTGCGATGAAGCTATTTGGGATTTGGGAGATGGACGTAAAATTTATCAATATGATATTAGTGATATTCCAATATTTTACGCTGATGGTGGTACATATACGATAAAATTAACATCAAAACTTTTGGGAGGAGATAATTGTATTGATGCATACTCAAAAACTGTAACTGTTAAAGGCTATAATGATGTTTATCAAAATGAATTAGAATCAACAATATGTAAAGGTGAAGTTTATGATTTTCGAGGTCGATTACTGACGGAATCAGGAGTTTATTATGATAGCATAAAGACAGATTATGGTTGTGATAGTGTATGTAGATTGACCCTCCATGTATTACCATCATACTTGATACCAGTGTATGCAGAAATTTGTCATGATCAATCATACCATTTTAGAGGAGAAGAATTGATAGCACCAGGAATTTATTATGATAGTTTGCAAACATCATTAGGATGTGATAGTGTATATATGTTAGTTTTAAATAGGCTACCAATTTATATGATAGAAGATACTGTAAGTATCTGTGAAGGGGATGTGTATCATTTTAGGGGTAAAAACATTTATAATCCAGGAGTTTATTATGATAGTTTACAAACCGTATCAGGCTGTGATAGTATTTATAAATTGTTTTTAGAAGTAAAACCACGCTTTTATCAAGAATTAGAATCAACAATATGTAAAGGTGAAGTTTATGATTTCCGAGGTCGATTACTGACGGAATCAGGAGTTTATTATGATAGCATAAAGACAGATTATGGTTGTGATAGTGTATGTAAATTAAATTTATATGTTAATGAGTCATATCTTTATGATAATAACATAGAATTGTGTGAAGGGGATGTTTTTTTGTTTAGAGGTAAAGAAATATATGAGTCAGGAATATATTACGATAGTTTAAAAACAGTATCAGGTTGTGATAGTGTTTATAAATTGATTTATAATATAGCTCCATCTTATGTATTTGAATTTAAAGATTCTATTTGTTCAAATAAATTTTATGATTTTAGAGGAAAAAAAATAAATAAATCAGGTGTTTATTATGATAGTTTAAAGACTATATCGAGCTGTGATAGTATATATAAATTAACATTGAAGGTCATGCCATCTTATTTGTTTAAAACAAAAGATGTAATTTGTAGTAGTGATACTTTATTCTATAGGGATTTTAATTTAAATGAAACAAAAATATATTATGATAGTCTTGTTACCAATTGTGGGTGTGATAGTATATATATGTTAGATTTAACTATACATAATACATTTTTATCTGAAGAGATTGCGTTTATTTGTGATTATGAAAGATATTATTTTAGGGGTAATTTGTATAATAAATCAGGTGTATATTGGGATAGTTTGGTTACTTCACATGGTTGTGATAGTATTTATAAGTTGGATTTAAGAGTTACGCCAACTTATAGAAATACAATTTTTGATACAATATGTCTTGGTGAAGAATATAATTTTAGAGGTCGTATTTTGAAACAAGCAGGAAATTATGTTGATACGACTTATAATCCTGTATTAAATTCATGTGAAATTACCAATTTGTATTTACATACGAATTCGAATACGATTATTGAATATGTAAAAACAAGTGAAGTGTGTGCTGATGATTTAATCTATGAGATAATGTATAAATATCATGGTGCAACTCCTATTTCTTATAGTATTTATTATGATGATAAAGCTCAGGCTGAGGGATTTAAAAATGTAATAAATCGTCCATTTACTGGTCATATATTTGATACATTACCACAATTTGGAGCTGATTATGTTAGACCAGATTACTATAATGTCAGATTGGAATTTAATAATGGTGCATGTGATCCATCTCTAAGTGGATTTGATTTTCAATTATTAGTTAAATATCCTTCTTGGATTATTGAACAAAACTGGAATGATGTTGTTGCTATTTTGAATGAAAATTATAATGGAGGCTATGTGTTTGATAAATATGAATGGTATGTTAATGATATTTTATTAGATGTATCACAAGGGGTGTATTTATATTCAAGCAATATTCATTTTGGAGATGAGGTTGTTGTGGCTTTAACTCGTATTGGCGAGTCATATTCTATTCCTACTTGTCCGATAACAATTGAAGATAGAAGTTGTTATGAACAGAGTGAATATCCAGTTTTGTTAACTACTACAAAGAAGACAAAACAAAATTCTATAATAGGTATAGAGGTAAGAGAAGATGGTTATTATGCTTTATATGATGCATATGGGAGGTTAATATATAAGGATTCATATAGAGAAGGTGATAGTTTTGAATTGCAAATACCAGATGTTTCAGGTTGTTATATTCTTTATTTAAACACTAAGAATCATGGAAGTAGATGTGAAAAGATAATAAAATATTAGTTAAAAAGGCGATTAATTTTTTTAGTTAATCGCCTTTTTTTGTTATTAAATTGTGGAAAATTTAGGTATATGAAATATTGGTGGATGAAAGTTTTTTGGTAACTTTGCAATTCGTTGTAAAATTAATAAAAATTGATTTGATTATGAAAAATAGGATTATTGAATTGTTGCGAGCTACTGAGCGTGATAGAGTGGATAGGGTGATTGATTATTTGGAGAATAAGTCGGATTATTTTACTGCGCCTGCTTCGACTGCTTTTCATGGTAATTATTCGGGAGGGTTGGCTGAGCACTCGCTTAATGTGTATAATGTGGCAATGAGAGTGAAGGCTGCTATGGTGGATATGAAGCCTAAGTTGGCGGATAGGATTTCAGATGAGAGTATTGCGATTGTAGCGTTACTACATGATTTGTGTAAGACGAATGTATATAAGGTGGAGAGGAAGAATCGTAAGGTGAATGGCAGATGGGAGGAGTATGATGGTTATGGTGTTGATTATTCGAAGTTTCCACTTGGGCATGGTGAGAAGTCGGTGATTATGTTATTGACTTTGGGATTCCCACTTACGAGGGATGAGATGTTAGCAATCAGATGGCACATGGCGGCGTGGGAGTTGGCTTTTCAAAGTTCAGAGGCGAAGTCGAATTTGAATGTGGCAAAAGAGCAATGTCCATTGTTAGCTGTGTTGCAAGCGGCTGATGGATTGGCTTCAGCGTTGTTGGAAGAAATGAGATAATTGAGAATTAAAAATTAAGAATTATTAATTGATTGTATGAATGGTAGATATGAGTTAGATAAGGTGATTGCGACGAGCGATTTAGGTCGCAAAGGTTGTTTGAAATTACGTTCGCTGATTGATTATTTGCAAGATTGTAGTGTGTTTCAGTTGGATACAGAGCCTGAGTTGGATGCTTATTTTAAGTCTGTGAATGGTGGTATGTTTCTGTCGCAAAGGGATATTCATATTGTGCGTATGCCGCAGTATGGCGAGAGAGTGAAGGTGAAGACGTGGGTGTATGAGGTGAATCCGTCGTATGGTTATCGTAACAATAATGTGTATGATGAAGAGGGTAGAGTATGTGTAGAATCGAGTGCGTTAGGTGTATTTGTAAAGTATGATACAGGTCAGTTGTTGCGTGTGCCTCAAGATATTATGGATTCGATGCCTCGATATGAGCGTCATGCAATGGAGTATCGTCCGCGTAAGATACGTATTCCAAAGGATGTGGAGCCTGAATTGGTGGATGAATATCGAGTGAGGGAGTATCATATTGATGGCAATAAGCACATGAATAATGCGTGGTATGTGGCTATAGGTGAGGAGTATTTGCCTCGTGATTGGGAGTTTTCGCGTATTAGGATTGAGTATTTGATACCTGCTGTATATGGCGATGTGATGAGGGTTGAGAGGTATATTGTAGATGGTGGTTATGTTGTAGTTATGCGAAGGGAGGATGGTAAACCTTATTCGGTGGTGGAATTTTTGATATAGGGGATAAGTAATAAGGTATTCTAAATTATTTTGAGATTTGAGAAATTTGTTGTAAATTTGCATTCTTTTAGATTTTTTATTTAATTATGGCAAAAAAGAGACAAGAAAAGACTGATGTTCGCCAGATTGATTTTGGGCGTGTGCCACCTCAAGCGGTAGATATGGAGGCGAGTGTGTTGGGCGCATTGATGTTGGAGCGTGATGCGTTTGCTATAGTTGCTGAGATATTGAAGCCTGAGTGTTTCTATAAAGAGACACATGAGAAGATATATCGTGCGATTGTGAATTTGGCTGCCAATGACGAGCCTGTAGATATGCTCACTGTGGTAGAACAGATGCGTAAAGAGGGTACGTTGGATGAGGTTGGTGGACCTGCGTTTATTGGTAGTTTGACTACAAACTTGGCATCGTCGGCTCACTTGGAGTATCATGCTAAGATTATTGCTCAGAAGTTCTTAGCACGTGAGTTGATACGTGTGGCTACTGATATTCAGACTAAGGCGTTCGATGATAAAGCCGATGTGGATGACTTGATGCAAGAGGCTGAGGGGTCGATATTTGAGGTGAGTCAAAATGGTATCAAGCGTGATGTTGTGGCTGTAGGTAATGTGTTGCAAGAGGCGTTGGAGCGTATGCAAAAGGCTGCTAAACAGGCAGGAGGTATGAGTGGTTTGCCTTCAGGATTTCATAAGTTAGACAAAGTTACTTCGGGTTGGCAAAATAGTACGTTGGTGATTATTGCAGCGCGTCCTGCGATGGGTAAGACTGCGTTTGTATTGTCGATGGCGAAGAATATTTCGGTTGATATGAATACGCCTTGCGCTGTATTCTCGCTTGAGATGAGTAATGTGGAGTTGGTGAATCGTCTGATTTCTAACGTAGCACAATTAGATTCTAAAAAAATAAAGAATGGTCAGTTAGAACGACATGAGTGGGCACAGTTGGATGTGGCAATCAATAAATTACAAAAAGCTCCATTGTTTGTGGATGATACTCCTTCGTTGTCAATTTTGGAATTAAGAACTAAAGCGCGTCGTTTGGTGCGCGACCATGGTGTGAGGTTGATCGTTATTGACTACTTGCAGTTGATGAATGCGCAGGGTATGAACTTTTTCTCGCGTGAGCAAGAGGTGAGTTTGATTTCTCGTTCGTTGAAGGGATTGGCTAAGGAGTTGGATATTCCGATTATAGCATTGTCGCAGTTGAATCGTGGTGTGGAAAATCGTGGTGCTGCCAATGCCGTAGAGGGAAAAAAGCCGCAATTGAGCGACTTGCGTGAGTCTGGAGCCATTGAGCAAGATGCCGATATGGTTTGCTTTATCCACCGTCCTGAGTATTATAAGATATATCAAGACCCAGTGTCGGGTAAAGACCTTCGTGGTTTGGCTCAAATTATCATTGCAAAACACCGTAGTGGTGCAACTGAAGATGTTGATTTGAAGTTCCGTGGACAATATACACAATTCTTGAATGAAGAGGATGATATAGATCCAATGGGAGTGTATGGTTCAAAAATCAATAGTGCTCCAACCTCAAGTCAGACTATGGGTGCGCCAATGCCACCTATGCCACCAGCAATGCCTGACAATTTCGATCCATTTGCAGGTATGCAAGACGATTTCATACCACCTATCGGTGGCGGTGGAGCAGTACCGTATTAGAATTGAGAATTGAGAATTGAGAGTTGAGAGTTGAGAGTTGAGAATTGAGAGTTAAGAATTGAGAATTGAGAATTTAGAATTGAGAATTGAGAGTTGAGAATTGAGAATTATTTGAGTCTTTGACTAAAATAAAAATATAACCATTAATTACTAACTATTAACTATTAACTATTAACTATTAACTATTAACTATTAACTACTAACTACTAACTATTAACTACTAACTACTAACTATTAACTACTAACTATTAACTACTAACTATTAACTACTAACTATTAACTACTAACTACTAACTATTAACTATTAACTACTAACTACTAATAACTAACTAAACAACTATGAGTGAAGAAAAACAACAAATTGGTCTTCCGGAGAATGCGACTCGCCAGTTGAAACCGGGAGAGAAGTATGTTCCGATTCTTCCAGCCAATAAAGTGGTGCCAGAGGCTAATGCCTATTCGGTTACACTTGGTTTGGTGATGGCAGTGTTGTTCTCGGCAGCGGCTGCTTATCTTGGATTGAAAGTGGGACAAGTGTTCGAAGCTGCAATTCCGATTGCGATTATTGCAGTAGGTCTTGCAAGTGCAACAGGTCGTAAGAATGCACTTGGCGAGAACGTTATTATTCAATCTATCGGCTCAGCTTCTGGTGTTATTGTGGCAGGTGCAATCTTTACATTGCCAGCTCTTTACATCCTTGAGGCTAAATACCCTGAATTGACTGTGTCGTTCATGCAAGTCTTCTTGAGCTCATTGCTCGGTGGTATTCTTGGTATTTTGTTTTTGATTCCTTTCCGTAAATATTTCGTAAGCGATATGCACGGTAAATATCCTTTCCCTGAAGCTACAGCAACAACACAAGTATTGGTATCAGGCGAAAAGGGTGGTAGTCAAGCAAAGCCATTGCTCATCGCAGGTTTGCTCGGTGGTCTTTATGACTTCGCTGTATCAACATTTGGTGCTTGGAGCGACAAACTTTCTACTACAATGATGGGGTGGGGTGCTGAACTTTCACAAAAACTCAAAATGGAGTTGTCGATAAATACATCGGCTGCTGTGTTGGGTCTTGGTTATATTATCGGTTTGAAGTATAGCTTGATTATCTGTGCAGGTTCGTTCTTCATTTGGTTCTTCGTAGTGCCATTGCTCGGACAATATGGTGCTCCTGAAGTGGCTCAACTCACAACTACAGAAATCTTCTTGAACTATGGTCGTTTCATTGGTGTAGGTGCTATCGCTATGGCTGGTATCATCGGTATCATCAAATCATGGGGCGTAATCAAAGGTGCTGCAGGTTTGGCTGCTAAAGAACTTGGCGGTAAAGGTAAAGCAGTAGCAGAGGCATTGCCACGCACAGAGCGCGACCTTTCTATGAAACTCATCTTGATTTCGATTGTTTCGGCATTGGTTATCGTATTTGTATTCTTCTATTTTGGTGTTATTCATAACCTTATGCAAACCGTAGTAGCATTCTTGGTAGTATTGGTTATTGCATTCTTGTTTACTACAGTTGCAGCTAACGCTATTGCTATCGTAGGTTCTAACCCTGTGTCAGGTATGACATTGATGACTCTCATCGTGGCTTCTATGGTATTGGTTAGCGTAGGTCTCGAAGGTACATCAGGTATGGTTGCTTCTATGGTTATTGGTGGTGTTGTATGTACAGCATTGTCAATGGCAGGTGGTTTCATTACCGACTTGAAAATTGGTTATTGGATTGGTGTAACACCAGCAAAACAAGAGACTTGGAAGTTCCTCGGCACATTGGTTTCTGCTGCTACAGTAGGTGGTGTTATGATTGTATTGAACGAAGTGTATGGTTTCACAGGCGATAACGCTCTTGCTGCGCCACAAGCTAATGCTATGGCAGCTGTGATTGAACCATTGATGATGGGACAAGGTGCTCCATGGATGCTTTATGGCACAGGTGCTATTTTGGCTCTTTTGCTCAATTTGCTTGGTGTACCTGTATTGCCATTCGCATTGGGTATGTTCATTCCTTTGTATTTGAATACTCCGCTCGTAGTGGGTGGTTTGATTAGCTGGTTTGTTTCTACACGCTCTAAAGATGCCGAACTCAACAATGCACGTATGGAACGTGGTACATTGCTCGCATCTGGTTTCATTGCAGGTGGTGCATTGATGGGCGTAGTTTCAGCTGCTATGAAATTTGCTGGTCTCGATTTCTTTATGTCAAACTGGTACAGTTCAAATCAAGCAGCTCTCGTTGGCCTCGTTATGTATATTGCAATTATTGCTTATCTCGTTGTGGCTACAATGAAAGCTAAAAAAGCATAATTTTATTACACATTATTATATAAAGGGCAAGATGTTTTAATCTTGCCCTTTTTTTATACTGGAGTCAGATAGACATACAATCATCGCATAGCGATGAAAATCTGTGTAAATCTGTTGAGCGTTTTTTGCATAGCAAAAAAGCGAATTGAAGGAAGGGTAGAATTAAAATCTTTGAAATCTGTGTTATCTGTGGGAG
>JAZOUT010000054.1:0-34916 GCA_045658305.1 Candidatus Aphodosoma sp.
GTTTTTAACCTAACAAGCCATCGGACGCACGAGCCGTGAGTCGCTACATGGTTCAAAAAAAAAAATAAGTATACGCGAAACGTTTCAACTGAAACGGACACGGCATGCCGTGTCCCTACATTAAGCATATACCTAAAATCAAACAAAAAATCACTAACCCCCTATGAGTCACAACAAAAGCCACAAAACAAACACCACCCTACATTTATGTAATTTTTACTTTTGGAAAACTTTTTCGTAAATCACAAAAATTAAAATACTAAAAATCAACAACATAAAAATTATTTTGGAAAACTTTTTATTTTTATTACATTTTATTATTGTCTATTTCGTGGAATTTTTATAACTTTGTTGTCGCTTGCGATTTTCGATAGTGGCACACATTTTCAAATACTTAATGCATTTTTTAGTTGAAAGTTTTTTGCTTTGCTCAAGATTTTTGCTCCGTTCGGCAATTCAAACAAGTTTGATTGCTCTCACTTATCGCAAAAATTGAAAGTTGAAATTTAATACTTTTTCACTACAAAATGGTACTAACCAAATAAATTTTTATCGCCAAAGGCTCAAAGACCGATGGTTCAAATTTCAAATTTCAAATTTCAAATCAAAAGAATATGATTCAAACAGTAGTCAAAAGAGATGGTCGTATCGTTGGCTTCAACGAGGAAAAAATCAAGGCAGCAATCCGTAAAGCTATGATGAGCACTGATGCTGGCGAAGATGATGCGTTGCTTTGTCAGATTGCAGACCGCATTGCGTATAAAGGCAAAGAACAGATGAGCGTAGAAGAGATTCAAGACTTGGTCGAATTGGAACTCATGAAATCTTCGCGCAAAGATGTTGCTAAACGATATATCGCCTATCGCGACAAGCGTTCGATTGCTCGTCGTTCGAAAACTCGCGACATGTTCCTCGAAATCATCGACACAAAAAGCAACGACGTAACTCGCGAAAACGCCAACATGAATGCCGACACCCCTGCCGGTATGATGATGAAATTTGCATCAGAGACTACTAAACCGTTCGTCGACGACTATTTGCTCTCGACCGAAGTGCGTGAGGCGGTAAAAAACAACTATATCCACATCCACGACAAAGACTACTACCCTACGAAATCGCTCACTTGCGTACAACACCCATTAGACAAATTGTTGAACAACGGTCTATTTGCTGGTCATGGCGAGAGCCGTCCTGCCAAACGCATCGAAACTGCTTCGATATTGGGCTGTATTTCGATGGAAACAGCTCAAAATGAGATGCACGGCGGTCAGGCGATACCTGCTTTCGACTTCTATCTTGCACCATACGTGAGAGCAAGTTACAAAGAAGAAGTGAAAAAATTAGAGGAGTTGACTGGCGAAAAATACGACTCGCTCTACGATACCGAAATCGACGACTACGTTACTCGCGACCTCGACTTCTTGCAAGGATTGGAACGCATCAAACAGCACGCTATCAACCAAACCGTCACTCGCGTGCATCAATCGATGGAGGCATTCATCCACAATATGAACACTATCCACTCGCGTGGTGGCAACCAAGTGGTATTCAGTTCAATAAACTATGGTACCGACACCTCTGCCGAAGGTCGTTGTATCATCCGCGAACTTCTCTGCAGCACTTATCGTGGCGTGGGCAATGGTGGCACAGCGATATTCCCTATCCAAATCTGGAAAAAGAAACGTGGCGTAAGCTACCTTCCAGAAGACCGCAACTACGACCTCTACGAATTGGCTTGCCAAGTGAGTGCACGTCGTTTCTTCCCTAACTTTGTGAACTTAGACGCTCCGTTCAACCACCACGAAAAATGGGATATCAACGACCCTGAGCGTTACAAATACGAAGTGGCTACAATGGGTTGCCGCACTCGTGTATTCGAAAACCGCTTTGGCGAAAAAACATCTATCGGTCGTGGCAACATCTCGTTCTCGACTATCAACATCGTGCGTCTTGCATTGGAATGTCGCGAAATAGAGAACAAAGAGTCGCGTATCAACGCATTTATGGCAAAATTGGATGAGTTGATGGTGCTCACAGCTCGCCAATTGCACGAACGCTTCAACTTCCAAAAAACTGCACGTGCAAAACAATTCCCATTGTTGATGTCAACACTTTGGAATGGCTCGGAAAACTTGAAACCAAACGACACTATCGAGTCGGTAATCAATCAAGGTACGCTCGGTATCGGTTTCATCGGTTTGGCTGAGTGTTTAATTGCTCTCATCGGCAAACACCATGGCGAATCGGATGAGGCTCAAGAATTAGGATTGAAAATCATTGGCTACATGCGCGACCGCGTGAACGAATTCAGCGAAGAGTATCACCACAACTATAGTATTTTGGCTACTCCAGCCGAAGGTCTTTCGGGCAGATTTACTCGTTTCGACAAAAAGAAATTTGGCATAATCGAAGGCGTAACAGACAAAGACTACTATACAAACTCAAACCACATACCAGTGTACTACAAATGTAGCGCACGCCATAAAGCCGAAATCGAAGCTCCATACCACAAATTGACTGGTGGTGGTCACATCTTTTATGTAGAAATCGATGGTGATGCTACACACAATCCTCAATCAATTATGCAAATCGTTGACTTGATGGATAAATACGACATCGGTTATGGCTCGGTGAACCACAATCGCAACCGTTGTCTCAACTGCGGTCACGAAGATGCAACAAGCGGATTGGAGGTTTGTCCAAAATGTGGTAGCACAAATATCGACAAATTGCAACGCATCACTGGCTACCTCGTAGGTACTACTGACAGATGGAATTCAGCTAAATTAGCAGAATTGAAAGACCGCGTAGTGCATAATTAATTAGATTACAGAGTACAGAGTACAGATTTTTTAATTGTTCATTCTTAATTCTTAATGGAAATATCGGTTATAAGCATTGTGGAGTCGACTTCGGTTGATGGTCCTGGATTGAGAACTACGGTGTACTGTGCTGGTTGTAGGCATAGGTGCAAGGGGTGTCATAACCCTCAATCGTGGGACATCAATAGTGGCACTCTAACCGATATAACCATACTGACTGACAGACTGTTGGCAACAGGCGAAGACATCACATTCAGCGGTGGTGACCCAATGTTTCAGGCAGAGGCTTTCGGCGAATTAGCCGCCACCATCAAATCGAAAAGCAATAGAAACATTTGGTGCTACACAGGCTTTAGAATCGAGCAATTACTCAAAAATCCAAAAACATTGCCTCTACTCCAAAACATTGACGTATTGGTGGACGGACAATTTGAATTGGCTCTGCGAGATGAGAATCTATTGTTTCGTGGCAGTAGCAATCAACGCCTAATCGACGTAAAGAAAACACTCGAAAAAGGAGAAGTGGTAATATACGAACCAATGAATCTTTTGTCTCCACTATTGATGAAATACAAGATAAATGCTTAATTTACTAATCATATTATTCACAATACTCACACCTCAAGAGGTGGAGCGCAGAACGGCAATCGACTTTAATAAACGTTTGTCGGACTTGATGCCCTATATCCAAAAATACTACCCCGATGTAGATTCAACCCAAATTACAAAATGGGAGGAGTCGAAAGCTTTGGAATATCGCATAATCAATGGCGAAAAATGGTATTTCCGTCGCGCAGCCGAAAACCTATTCCGCATTGACCCAGAGGCACGAGCACTGAAAACTCGATTAGAAGGCAAAGAGCGCGCAGGCAGAGATACTGTGGTGATGAATCACATAAGAGCTGTGTTGGCAGAACATAAAGAGTCGCCTAAACAAAAACTTTTCGTACGTCAAGAGTGGGAGTTTGACTATAGACTATACCTCACCCCTCAATCGAGATTAAAAAATAACGAACTAATCAAAGTTTGGTTGCCCCTACCCCAAACCGGACAAGCACGCCAAACCGACATAAGTATAAAACACCACAACAGAAACGTAGAAGTAAACACAGGCATACACTCTACGGCATATATGGAGGGCAATTACGATGCCCACGACACTACGATGTTTAACATCGTGTATGAATTCGCAACATACGCCGAATACAATCCTCTACCTCGTTGCTTCAAGCACAAAAAAACAGACCCTAACAACGCCGAACTAAAACAATATCTCGTAGAACGCGCACCCCACTGCCTGTTTACCGACAAGATTAAATCATTAGTCGACGGCATCGTAGGCAAAGAAAAACGTCCATATTACCAAGCACGCAAATTGTTTTCTGCCATAAGAGAACTATATCCATGGGCTGGGGCTTGCGAATATGGAATAATCGACAACATACCCGAATATGTGATAGAAAATCGCCACGGCGATTGCGGACAAGTGACGCTACTCTATATCGCAATGTGTCGCTATTTAGGCATCCCAGCTCGTTGGCAAAGCGGATTTATGCTTCATCCTGGCTATGACAACTTGCACGATTGGTGCGAAATCTACATCGAAGGTATGGGATGGATACCAGTTGACCCATCATTCGGAGTGCAATCGTGGGGAAAAACCGACGCCGAACGCTACTTCTATTTCGGTGGCATGGATGCCTACAGATTGATTGTAAACTCTGATTGGGGTGCAAAATTAGAACCTAAAAAACAATTCGAACGATCTGAACCCGTAGACTTTCAACGTGGCGAATGTGAAACAGAAACACAAAATCTCTATTTCAATCAATGGGAATATCTTTTCATCGTAACTTTGAAACAATAAAGAATATTGCATAATCCAAAAAATAGTCGTATCTTTGCATAAATTGCAGAAGGTACGATTATTTTTATACAAACAACAATAAAATAACTAATTATGACAAAAAAATTACTCTGTACACTTAGTGTATTTTTGTTATGTTTACTTGTAAATGCACAAGTAACGACTGAACCTGCTTTTATTCCCAAAGATTATGCTGGAGAAATTCTTATTAAATTCAACCCTACTGAAGGAAATGGAAAAATGGTAGGAGCAACACAATGTTATGCTCATACAGGACTAATTACATCTAAAAGTGCATCAGGTTCTGATTGGAAATACGCAACAAAAACTTGGCGCGGTGGTGAAGATAAATATAAAATGACAAAAGAAGGTGATGTATGGGTATTAAGAATCCCTGAACTACACTCTTTCTATGGATGTCCTAAAACTGAAGAAATACTAAAATTAGCCTTCGTATTCAACGATGGCCCTAATGGCGACAAAGAAGGCAAAACCGCTGATGGCGGAGATATCTATATTGATTTAGTTGAACCAGGATTAAACATCAAATTCGAAAATCCTACAACTAATCAACTAATCGACAAAGGAAACAAAATAACATTCAAACTTGTATCTTCCGAAAAATCAAATATATCATTACTCATAAACAATGATACTATCACTGAAACTGAAGATTTAGCATTAACACACGACTATACTTTCACAGAAATAGGTAACTATATTTGCAAAGCAATAGCTACAACAGAAAAAGACACTACACATGACTCCATTTTTGTATGTGTAATAGACAAACCACTCAATAAAGCACGCCCTGAAGGCTTACAAGAAGGTATAACTTATTATAACGACGATGCCACAAAAGCAACTCTCTGCCTCTATAGCAAAAACAATAAAAACCAGATATCCCAAAACGTATTCGTTATAGGTGATTTCAATAATTGGACTTACTCTACCGATTACCAAATGAAAAAAGATGGCGAAACAGGCTTTTTCTGGCTCGATATCACAAATTTAGAACCAGGCAAAGAGTATGTATTCCAATACGCCATCAAACGCCCTGATGGTTCAATGATACAAATATCCGACCCTTATACCCACAAAACAATTGACCCTAACGATCACTACATTTCAGAATACATCTACCCAAACCAATTAGTCTACCCTACAAAAGCAGATGGCCCTTGCGCTATTATTCAAACTGCACGTAAACCATACAAATGGTCTGAAGCAACCCTCAACTTCAAACGTCCTAACAAAAACAACCTAATTATCTACGAATTATGGGTATATGACTTCTGCCCTGTTCGCTCGTTAGAAGCCATTTACGACCGCTTAGATTACATTGAAAATCTCGGTGTTAATGCTATTGAATTTATGCCTATCAGCGAATTCGAAGGCAACATCTCTTGGGGTTACAACCCTACCCACTATTTTGCTCTCGACAAAGCATATGGAACTGACGAAATGTTCAAAAAATTAGTTGACGAATGCCACCGTCGCGGTATCGCCGTAATCATCGACATGGTATTTAACCACGCTACAGGTTGGGCTCCTCAAAACAAAATGTTCCCATTGGCAGAAAACCCATACTACAACGTAACACCTCCTCATGGCGACAACGTATTCGAAGACTGGAATCACGACTTCGAAGGCACTCGCAACTTCTTCCACCGCGTACTCAAATATTGGCTCGAAGAATACAAAATTGATGGTTATCGTATGGACTTAGCTCATGGCCTTTGTGGTACAAATTGCAACAACTATGGCAACCAACACATCCTCGAAGATTACTACGAAAATAGCATCAAAGCCGTAAGCGAAGATGCATACTTCATCCTCGAACACTGGAATCGTTGGAACGAACAAGCTGCTCTCATCAACAAAGGCATGATGTGCTGGGACAACACTTCTCACGCCTATTTCGAACTCGCAATGGGTTGGTACAATGGTTCCAACAGCAGTGCACTCAACAATGCCAATAGAGACAACTACGTATCATACGCCGAAAGCCATGACGAAGAACGTTGTGGTTATAAAGCAATACAATATGGCAATGGCGATATCAAAACCAACAAAGCTACTCGTTTGAATCGCGTAGCATCGTATGTCGCTATGAGCACAATGCTCAATGGTCCTCAAATGATGTGGATGTGGGAAGAATTAGGCTACGACGTATCTATTACATACAAACACACTACCGACCAATACAGCAGCGACTATCGCACTGAACCAAAACCAATACCAGAAGGCAAAGGTTTCTATACTGACCCAATGCGCATGTCACAATACCAAATCATCGGTCAAATCAATCAACTCCGCACTCGCATCCTTCCAAAAGTATTCGAAGGCAACCCAACTGCTCAAGACATAGCACACGGACGTCCTATTCGTAGCATAACATGGGGTGAAGGTGTTAATCGAGTATTCATCGTATCAAATGTTAGTATCAATCCACAAGAAATCACACTACCTCAAGGCACTACAAATTGGTACGACTATCTCGCTAACAATAGTAACGCAATAGCAGAAACCAGCAAAGTAACTCTCAAACCTGGCGAAGTAAAAGTCTATACCGCACAACACTTCCAATTGCCTGAAGTTCCATCTGAATACGTATTTGGCGAATGGACCGATGTAGAAAACATCGAATTCAAAACCAATTGCACTATCTACCCTACTATCGCTGAAGATGTAGTATTTATCGAAACTTCAGAAGATATTAAATCAGTAGAAGTAATCAACATTCAAGGACAAAAAGTGATATCAGAAAACAACGTAAAATCAATCAACATATCCGCCTTACCACAAGGACTATATATGGTAATTATCAACTTAAAAAACACACAAGAAGCATATAAAATCTACCGCAAATAAATCTATTTAAATACAAAATTATTAAACACGAGATATTAGATATCACATCTTTTATCTCGTGTTTCCTTTTACCACACATACACACTCTCATTGTGTATCCTCTAAACCATACCCTCAAGCAAGGTACAAGCAAACTGCAAGCAAGAAAACCGCCAAAAAAAGAAAACAAAAACACACATTCTAATTGTGTATTCGCAAACCACAAAAAAATTGCAATTTACAGTTTTGCAGGTATCAAAAAAATTTGCCTATATCAGTTTTTTTTCGTAACTTTGCAGTCCGAAAAAATGCTTACTATAAACATTCTATACTAATTTCACTAATTCCTTATCTAATTTCACTAACTCCTTATGAAAGAGAAAGAACCTGTTAAAATTCTGTACATCACGCAAGAGATTAACCCTTATATCAAAGAGACTGAAATTGCTGATATTTGTCGCCAATTTCCTCAATATACTATCGATAAAGGTTGTGAAATCCGCACATTTATGCCTTGTTTTGGACACATTAACGAGCGTCGCAATCAATTGCATGAGGTACAACGTTTGTCAGGACTAAACGTTATAATTGATGATAATGACCATCCGCTTATAATCAAAGTTGCGACTATTCAAGCGACGAGAATGCAGGTGTATTTTATTGACAATGAAGATTACTTCCACCGCAATGGTATCGCTAAAGAGAGTGATGGTACATATTTTGATGATAATGATGAGCGTGGTATTTTTTATGTGCGTAGTGTACTCGAAACGATTAAGAAATTGCGTTGGACTCCAGATATTATTCATATTCATGGTTGGATTTCGGCATTGGCTCCGTTATATCTAAAAACTTCTTATGCATCAGATCCTTTCTTTGCTAATTCAAAAATAATTTATTCGGTGTATAGCGAAAATTTTGAATGTGCTATACGCGAAGGATTTGATAATCGTGTGTTGTTTAATGATATTGAACCAAACGACGTGGAAATGCTTAAGGGTGAACTTTTAAAGAGTGAAACTCTTAACAAAATAGCAGTTAAATACTCTGACGCTGTTATCTGTGCATCTGACTCAATATCAGAAGAATTAGAATCATATATCAAAGAAAAAGGTATACCTTATCTCCCTTATGAAAGCGAAAACACACAAGAGAGATATTGGGACTTTTTCTGCGAAGTATATCCACAATTAAAGGAAAGTGAAGAAGATTAACACAAAAATCACTATAATTTTATAACAAAGAGGGAATTACTATATAGTTAATTCCCTTTTAGTGTGTTTTTAGAAAAATAAATCTAAATAAAATGAAAAGAATATTTATATATGTTATAATTGCACTGACTGCGATATTAACAGCATGTAAAAATGATGATTCTTTGGGTATCGAAATTCAACCACAAGAGGATGAAATCACGATTTGTAGCGACACTTTTTTGATTGAAAGCGAGAACTATTATGTTCCTGCTATATCGGCACAAGCAGACTCGATGATACTTGGCGAGTTTTATAGCGCAAAATATGGTACTACGAAAGCAGAACTGCTACTGCAAATAGCACCTCCTATCGACTATCGATTCCCTGAGGCAAAATATAATCCACAACCCGACTCCTTAGTATTGATGATGTACTACAACACGTGGTTCGGTTCATCGTATGCCCCATTAGAGTTTAGTATTTATGAAATAAATAAGCAATCGATTGATTATAATACTCAGTATTTGTCAAATCTTAATATAGGTGATTTTTGTGATTCAACGATTCTAATGGGTAAACGTTTGATGACTTCAATTGATTTATCGCGTGCAGATTCTGTCAGTGAAGATACAGCAGCAACACCTTACGTAAGATATAAATTCGACGAAACTCAATTAGAACGCTTCTTCAACATGCCACAAGAAGTATATCGTAGCGAAGAAGCATTCCTTGATGAATTCAAAGGTATATATCTCACAACACGTTACGGTTCATCCACACTGATTTGCTTCAAACAAATCGCTATGTACCTCTACTATCACTATACATATCAAAAAAATGGTAAAGACACAATTGTCAATACCTCAATTATCTTCCCGTCGAACAAAGAGGTGCGCCAATTAAATAAATTTACACATCCTAATATTCAAGAAATTACCGCATGTCATGATAGTATCAACCATATTAAATCAGCAGCAGGTATCTATCCTAAAATACGTATTCCTATCGGAGAAATGAGCAAACGTATTTATAGCAAAATAGGTGATAAACAACTTAATATCAATGCTGCTGAAATCATTATCGAAAATACTGAATATGATGATACAGATGTGTACATGGGACAACCATACTATCTGCTCGCTTTGACTACCGAACAATTCGACGACTTTATTAAGTATAACACAATACCATCAGCAACCGACACTACTGCCGTAATAGCCAATTACATAGCAAAAAAAGGAGGTTATAAACTCGATTTAGCATACTTCATTACTAAATACCTCCGCAACGAAATGGTTGAAGATAACGATGTTATAGAAATGATACTAATGCCTGTAATAGTAGAATCTGTAACATCTACATCAACAGGAGCAACATCCGTAACAAACCTCAAACCACTCACACAACTTGCCGCAACAACCATCCGTAGTGGCAAAAATGAACACTCACCTATGCGTATAAAAATCCTCTACAATGGATTTTAATAATAAATAATGAACAATTAATAATGAATTTCAATAATAATATAACAAATAACTTACAAAATGCCATTGAATTTAGCAATGGCGAGAGAGAGAGATTAGGTGATAATCAAATATTTCCTAATCACGTTGTGCTTGGATTAATGAGATTGAGCGATTGCTCTGCAATGAATATATTAAATAAATTAGGTGTTAATTTAAGTTTGTTGAAAACTAAATTAGAAGATATTAAAAATATTAGCTCTACCGACGCTAACTTAGCCTCACTACACCGCACTACTGAATCTTTATTATTACTAACCAATTTAGAAGCAAAATTATCTCATTCTCAAGAAGTCCACACCCACCACCTTATAATGGCAGTATTGCGACAAAAAGATACTGAATTAGTCAAATTGTTTAGCGAAATGGGCATTGATTACGACAAATTCAAATCGCAAGTTACCTCTGTACCACAACCTAAAATGGGTTCGGTATATGACAATGATGATGATTTAGAAGATGAAGATGATAGCATGCCTCGCCCAAATAGTAGTAATACAAAAACTGCCACCACCCCATCTAATCCTAATTCAAATACTCCTGCATTAGATAACTTCTCACGTGACTTATCGAAAGCTGCAGCCGAAGGCGAATTGGACCCTGTGGTTGGACGTGAACAAGAAATTCAACGTACAATACAGATACTCAGCCGTAGGAAGAAAAACAATCCTGTATTAATAGGAGAACCAGGCGTGGGTAAATCAGCTATCGTTGAAGGATTAGCAACAAGAATTGTAAATCGCCAAGTACCTCGTGCTCTGTTCGATAAGAAGATAGTATCACTCGACTTAGCGGCTATGCTTGCTGGCACTAAATATCGTGGTCAATTCGAAGAGAGATTGAAGTCGGTGATGAACGAATTAGAGGCAAATCCGAATATCATACTCTTTATAGATGAGATACATACGATAGTTGGTGCAGGAGCTACAACAGGCTCGCTTGATACTGCAAATATGTTGAAACCTGCTTTATCAAGAGGCAAATTTCAATGTATTGGAGCCACTACACTCAACGAATATCGCCAATCTATCGAAAAAGATGGTGCGTTGGAACGTCGTTTCCAAAAAATATTAGTCGAAGCAACGACTAAAGAGGAAACACTTCAAATTCTTCGCAATATCAAAGACCGCTATGAAGATCACCACCAAGTGACATACACAGATGAAGCATTGGAATTGTGTGTAAATCTGACAGAGAGATACATTACAGACCGCTCATTCCCTGACAAGGCTATAGATGCGATGGATGAGGCAGGAGCACGTATGCACTTGACTAACCTTAGCGTACCTGCTCATATTGAAGAACTTGAAAACAATATTACCGAGTTTGATGGTTTGAAAAAAGAGGCTGTATTGCGTCAAGACTTTGAACTTGCAGCAAAATATCGCGACCAAGTAGCCACATTGGCTTCCCAATTAGAATTGGAGAAAAAGCAATGGTTAGCTGAAAACAAAGAAAATCGTGTTGAAGTTAATGGAGACGATGTTACTGCCACAATATCAAATATGGCAGGAGTGCCATTGACTCGTATTGCAGATAGCGAAAATGAGAGATTGCTCAAAATGGGAGAGGCTCTAAAAGGACAAGTAATTGGTCAAGATGATGCAGTGCAGAAAGTAGTACGGGCAATACGCCGTAGCCGTGTGGGATTAAAAGACCCTAATAAGCCTATCGGTTCATTTATATTCCTTGGCCCTACAGGTGTAGGTAAAACATTGTTGGCTAAAAAATTAGCTGAATATATGTTTGGCTCAGTAGATGCATTGGTGCGTATCGATATGAGCGAATTTATGGAGAAATTCTCTGTATCTCGATTGGTAGGCGCGCC
The DNA here is from genome assembly GCA_045658305.1 of Candidatus Aphodosoma sp. Classification (GTDB taxonomy): domain Bacteria; phylum Bacteroidota; class Bacteroidia; order Bacteroidales; family Paludibacteraceae; genus Aphodosoma. The sequence goes on from JAZOUT010000054.1 coordinate 12,090, forward strand.
TCCTGGATATGTAGGTTATGAGCAAGGTGGACAATTGACTGAAAAAATACGCCGTAAACCCTACTCTATTGTGCTATTTGACGAGATAGAAAAGGCTAATTCAGAGGTATATAATATATTGTTGCAATTGCTTGACGAAGGCTTTATTACTGATGGTTTGGGGCGTAAAATAGACTTCAAAAATACGGTGATTATTATGACCTCGAATGCAGGTACACGCCAATTGAAAGACTTTGGACGTGGTGTAGGATTTGCAACTGCGGATAAAACTGACAATCAAGAGTATGCACATGCTGTTACTCGCAAAGCATTAGAAAAGACATTTGCACCTGAATTCCTCAATCGTATTGATGAAATAATCAACTTTAATCAATTGACTCGCAACGACATCAACCAAATTATCAATCTTGAGTTGGATAAATTCAAAGCACGTTGTAAAGGCTTAGGATTTGAGTTAGAAGTGTCGGAGGCTGCAGTTAATTTCTTGGCTGATAAGGGTTATGATAAGCAATATGGTGCGCGCCCATTACAACGCTCAATACAAACACATTTGGAAGATTTGATAGTTGAGGAAATGCTATCAGTTGGCAAAATGAATAGAGAGAAAGTTGTAGTGGATGTTGATGCAGAAAACAATAAACTGATTATTCTTTAAACGTAAATTATCATTAATTATCCATATAATTAGAATTTTATGAAAAATTAATGGTAATTTACGTAAAAAATATCAGAATTTTGATAGATATATCAGAAAAAAGTTGTAACTTTGCACCCGCAATTGCAAAGGGATGTATCCGTAGCTCAGTTGGTAGAGCAATTGACTCTTAATCAATGGGTCGAGGGTTCGAGCCCCTCCGGGTATACAGAAATAAGGACAATTCTTTCTTTGAATTGTCCTTTAATTTTTTTTAACAAAAAAAAATTGCACATTACAAAAACTATCTCTACCTTTGCAAAATAAAACCTAAAAGTTGCACCCGACACACATTAGGGTCTGTATCATGAAAAAATTATATTATTTATTTGCTTTGGTGTTAATAACATTGGCTTCATGCGAAAACCACAAAACAACAGAACATACGGCTGATGTATATCTCTACAATCAGTTGGACAAAACAGTTAAAATTGATATATTTAGTGGCGAAGGCATGTCAACTTGCGAAGTTGCACCTAACGATTCAACTCTTTTACAAACTATTAAATTCACCATCGAAGAGGGTGTTAACTACGGAATATATCCAGGCGAAAGTGCCTACAACTCTTTTGTTTATGGAGTAAATAAAGTGATTGTATACTATGGTTCAAACAAATATACTTACACAAAAGAAAATTCACAAGTCATCAATGAATTATTGACTCTAGAACGCTATTGGGAAGTACACCTCACAAAAGAAAAACAACAAAAATTTGGTTGGGAATAATCCCCTAAAACCATTATAACAAAACACAAATAGAAACGCATACCACACATTGCGTTTCTATTTTTTTTTGTAACTCGTTACAAAATGGACCACACTTCAGCATAATCGAAAATAAATTTTCGTTCTGCACTCAATTTACATCATTTTTTGCCCACAAATACCCACTCACAGTGTGTACTACTACGCCATATATTCAAGCAAGGTGCAAGCAACCTGCAAGCAAGTAAACCTCCACAAACCAACAACCACTCAGAGTGTGTATTTAAGGCCAAAAATTTACTCGCCTTACCCTACTTAAAGATATCTTGAAAGCACCTTAAATTAAAAATTGCAAACTTGCGAAGTTGCAAAGTTACAAATTCGGAAGTTCGAAAATCCAAAAAAATCGCATCATATAGATGGCAGTCTTCTTCGGCATAGGTTGCTTGAAGATTGCTAAAAGTAAAAGAAAAAAATAATTGCTGCATGGTATAAAAATTGCCATGCTTTTTTAGTATTTTTTAGGAAAATATTAATTTGGATATTCAAATATTTTTTAGTATCTTTGCGTGTTATATTATGCTTAAAACAAAATCAATTATTAACACAATAAATAGGCGGTTAATTCGTTATTATTCTGCCACTTAAAACTTAGTATTAGAATTATGAATAAAGCTCTTTTGATGATTCTCGATGGATGGGGAATCGGTAATGGAACAAAATCTGACGTAATTGCACAAATGCCAACACCTTATTGGGACTCATTGTTGGCTAAATATCCTCATTCACAACTACAAGCATCAGGTGAATATGTAGGTTTGCCAGATGGGCAAATGGGTAACTCGGAAGTGGGTCACTTGAATATTGGCGCTGGTCGTATTGTGTATCAGGACTTGGTGAAAATCAATCGCGCTTGTGCGGATAATTCTATTCTTGAAAATAAAGCTATTAAAAAGGCGTTTGAGTTTGCTAAGGCAAATGGTGGTGATGTTCACTTTATGGGTTTGACTTCGGATGGTGGTGTGCACTCTTCGTTGGTGCATTTGTTTAAATTGTGCGATATTGCAAAACATTATGGTTTGGCTAATCACTATGTTCACTGCTTTATGGATGGTCGCGACACAGACCCTCGTTCGGGTAAAGGTTTTATTGCTCAATTGGAAGAGCATTTGGCTATAACTGGAGGTAAGATAGCTTCAATTATTGGTCGCTACTATGCTATGGACCGCGACAAACGTTGGGAGCGCGTGAAAATAGCTTACGATTTGTTGGTAAATGGCGTGGGTGAGGCTACAACAAACACTGTTGATGCAGTACAAAAATCATACGACAATGAGGTGACTGATGAGTTTATCAAACCTATCGTGCACGTAGATGGCAAAGGACGACCTGTGGCTACAATTAAAGACGGCGACGTGGTGATTTTCTTCAACTATCGTAACGACCGTGCTAAAGAGTTGACTCAAGTGTTGACTCAAAAAGATATGCCAGAAGAGGGAATGAAAACATTGAAATTAGATTACTACTGCATGACTCCATACGATGCTTCATTCACAGGCGTAAACATTATTTTCGACAAAGAGAATGTAGAAAATACATTAGGCGAAGTGGTGTCGAAAGCAGGTGCTCGTCAGTTGCACATTGCTGAAACTGAGAAATATGCTCACGTTACATTCTTCCTCAATGGTGGTCGTGAAACTCCATACGAAAACGAAGACCGTATTTTGATTAACTCTCCTAAAGTGGCTACATACGACTTGCAACCAGAGATGTCGGCATTTGAAGTGGCAGATGCGCTTGCGGCAGAATTGGCAAAAGAGACATACGATTTGGCAATTGTGAACTTTGCGAATGGCGATATGGTTGGACATACAGGCGTATATGAAGCAATTGAGAAAGCCGTAGTTACAATTGATAAATGCGTTGAACAAGTGGTGGAAACTGCTCGTGCTCACGGCTATCAAACAATCATTATTGCAGACCATGGCAATGCTGACAATGCAATGAATGCTGATGGTTCGGCAAATACAGCTCACTCGTTGAATCCAGTGCCATTTGTATTCGTATCAGACACATACAAAGGCGAAGTGAAAGATGGTATTTTGGCAGACGTGGCACCATCAATATTGAAAGTGATGGGCATTGAAGCTCCAGTCGATATGACAGGAAGTTCTTTAATTGAGAATTGAAAATTGAAAATTGAAAATTGAGAATTTAGAATTGAAAATTATACAATTATGAAAAAACTAGTTTTACTAATATTGTGCGTTGTGAATTGTGCATTGTGCATCAATTTGAAGGCACAAGACGAGGTGTTGATGACTATCAACGGAGAACCTATTACAAAATCTGAATTTGAATATATCTACAACAAAAACAATTCGGATAATGCTATTGATAAAAAAACATTGGACGAATATGTAGATTTGTTTGTAAACTTTAAACTCAAAGTAGCCGAGGCTAAAGCACAAGGATTTGATACATTAAAAACATTCAAACGCGAATTGAATGGTTACCGCAAACAATTGGCTAAACCATATTTGACTGATGCAGAGTTGGAGGATGCATTATTCCAAGAAGCATATAGTCACTTTAGCCAAGACTGCGAGGTAAGCCATATACTCATAAAAACAGAAGGCGAAGATACCCTTGAAGCATACGGCAAAGCTATTGAGGCTATCAAGCGTTTAAATACAGGAGAAGATTTTGGGAAAGTGGCAGACGAATTGTCGGCAGACCAATCAGTTGCGCGCAATCATGGTTATCTTGGATGGTTTACAGCCCTACAATTGGTATGGCCATTCGAAAAAGCTATGTATGATTTGCCATTAAATGTTGTTTCAAATCCTATTAAGTCAGACTATGGTTATCATATCATCAAAGTACACAACCGCCGTCCAGCTTGGGGACAAGTGAATGCACGTCACATCATGAAAGTATGCAGCGAAAGCATGACAGATGATATGAAAAACAGAAAATATCAAGAAATGGTTGAAATCAAAAAACGCCTTGATGCAGGTGAAGATTTTGCAACCTTAGCAAAAGAGCTCAGCGATGATAAAGCATCAGCACAAAAAGGTGGTGATTTGGGTTGGTTTGGCATTGGCCGTATGGTGCGTGATTTCGAAACTGCAACATACGCCCTTAATCCAGGCGAAACATCAGACATCATTAAAACTCGCTTTGGTTACCACATCATCAACCTTAAAGAAAAACGTGGAGTAGAACCATTCGAAAAGAAAAAAGCAGACATCCAACGTATGATGCAATATGATAGTCGCTCGACTGCAGCAAAAACATCTTTTATCAACAAATTGAAAAAAGAATACAATTTCCAAATAAACAAAGATATCGCTACAGTAGCTAAAGTTCTTATCAAACAATATGAAGATAATGATTCAATATTGAAACTAAAAAGCACAGAAATACCAGGTGATATTATAACATTTGCGGATCAAAAAGTATCTTTGTCAGAGTTGATAACATACTACGTTACAACAAAAACATTAGGTACGGATATAGATACAAAAGTAGAACAAATTACAGAAATAAAATTGATGCAATATGAAGATTCGCAACTTGAAAATAAATATGCAGACTTTGCTAACCTAATGCAAGAATATCATGATGGTATTTTGTTATTCGAAGTATCAAACAAAGAGGTATGGGAAAAAGCAATCAAAGATAAAAAAGGTTTAGAAAAATACTTCAAACAAAACAAGAAAAACTATACATGGAACGAACCTCGCTACAAAGGTTTTGTCGTAAAATGTAAAGATGAAGTTACAGCTAAATCATTGAAAAAAGCAATCAAAAAATTGAATCCTGACTCAGTGTCTAACTATATCCGCAAACATGTAAATAATGATTCTGTTACATTTGCATCAATAGAACGTGGATTGTGGAAACAAGGCGAAAATGGCTATATTGATTTAAATGCATTCAAACAATCTGACGTAAAAGTAGAAACAAATGAGGAATTACCTATTGTTACTGTTGTAGGTAAAATGCTCAAAAAACCAGGAACATATACAGATGTACGCGGCACTATTACAGCCGATTATCAAAACTACCTTGAAAAAATTTGGATTGAAAAACTTCGCAATAAATATACAATAGAAATCAATCAAGAAGTCTTAAATTCACTTAAATAAAATTGAAAAATACAATGAAAAATATATCATTGTGCATTGCGAATTTTGTGTTATGCATTGCTTTCACCTCATGCTCTTACATAGAACAATATATAAAAGAGCGTGAGAGTGAGGGCATTATCGCATCTATTGGGGATAAAAAGTTATACATAGAAGACATTGAAAACCTTATCCCAGAAGGAACAAATAGCACAGATAGTGCAACTATTATTGATGCCTATATACGCCGTTGGGCTACGGATATATTAATACTCCAAAATGCAGAACGCAATATTTCAAATCAATCAGAAATAGACAAAATGGTTGAAAACTATCGTCGTACACTTACCATACACTACTACAAACAAGAAATGGTAAATGAAAAAGTAAAACTACCAACAGACGAAGAAACAACACTATTTTATGAAAACAATAAGCAGTTGTTTATTTTAGAACAACCTATAATCAAAGGTGCTATAATGAAAGTGCCTAACAATGTAAAAACAGATAAAATACAACGTAAATTCAAAGATTTGGACAATATTGCTGAAATTGAAAAATATGCACTTCAATATGCCAAAGATTATCAATTATTCACAGAATATTGGCGCCCAATAAAAGAAATAATTGACATTGAAACATCTAATCTGAAAATAAATAAATCAGGATACTATGAAGAACGAGACAGTCTGAATATTACATTTATAAATATCACTGAATATATATCACAAGGAGAAATTGCTCCTATTGAAATGATTAAAGAAGAGGCTCGCATGATACTCTATAATCAACAAAAAATGGAATATTTAAACAACTTTAACAATGATATATATGACTATGCACTAAAGCATAATCAAATTAAATTCGACTAAAAATCATGAAAAAAATACTGTTTATTTGTGCGTTGTGTTTAATACAAATATCAACAATATTAGCACAAGAAAAAAATATGATTGATGGTGTAGTATGGGTTGTTGGAGATGAAGCTATACTACGCTCTGATGTGGAGCAAGAACGCATACGTGCACAATATGAGGGTCAACGCATACAAGGTGATCCATATTGTATTATACCAGAACAAATTGCGATACAAAAATTATTCATACACCAAGCAAAAATAGATAGTATTGAAGTGAATGAAGGACAAGTAGAAAGCCAAGTAAATTCGCAAATGAACTTCTTTATCCGACAAATAGGATCACGCGAAAAACTCGAAGAATACTATCGCAAAACATACACCGAAATAAAAGAAGAGATGCGACAAACTATTGCCGATCAATCTCTTGTGCAACAAGTACAACAATCGTTAGTAGAAAATATTAAAGTAACACCATCGGATGTACGCAAATATTACTCTACCCTATCTGCTGACTCTATACCAACAATTCCAGCTCAAGTAGAAGTACAAATTTTAACTATCGAACCACCTATACCAGAAGATGTTATAGAAGCAACAAAAAATAGATTACGTGAATATGCAGACCGTGTTAAAAGTGGAGATGCAGATTTTTCTATGTTAGCACGTTTATATTCAGACGATACCGAAAGTGCGAAACAAGGTGGAGAATTGGGGTTTGCAGGTCGTGGTACATTCGTACCTGAATTTGCAAATGCAGCATTTGCACTAACAGAACCAGGTAGCATCAGCCGTGTAATTGAAACAGAATTTGGATTCCACCTTATACAACTAATCGAACGTCGCGATGACAGAGTAAATTGTCGTCATATACTGTTACGTCCAAAAATCACAAGTGATATTAAAATAAAAACACTCAATACATTAGATAGTATTGCAAAAGATGTTCGTACAGAAAAGATATCATTCGAAGCTGCAGCATCATTAATGTCATCAGACAAAGATACTCGCATGAACAATGGTATAATGACAAATCAAAATAACGGCTCATCAAAATTTGAATATCAAGATTTACCACCTGAAATAGCCAAAATGGTATACACAATGAAACCAGGTGAAATTTCAGAACCTTTTGCCATGTTCTCACAAAAACTTGGTCGAGATATATATGCAATCGTAAAACTTAAAAATCAAATACCAAGTCACAAAGCAAATATAACAGATGATTTTCAAACACTAAAAAGCATGTGTGAAAATCAAATAAGAGAAAAAACAATCAAAGAATGGCTAATAAAAAAAATAGCAGATACATATATATATATTTCACCCGAATGGCGTGAGTGCGATTTTGAATTTCAATGGATAAAAAAATAAAATTCATAAATATAGCAACAATAAAACTACTGCCAGTAATATTATTATTGCTGTGCAATTGTATTGTTTATGCTCAAAAAGCAACCGAAATAATATCTAGACCTATAGACACAGCATTAATCTCACTACCCCAACAACAACCCACACCCAACTCTCAAGCAATAAAATCTACATCATCAAAAAAAACACAAAAACCTCAAATACAAAAAACAGATACAATCAGACGTACAGGAAAACAAACTCTAATATACCTCGAACGTAGTGATTTAGTACGTTTTGACAACGAAAATCTTCCTGATATACAAGTACTAATTGGCAACGTTATCCTTCGACACGATGATGTATATCTCTATTGTGATTCTGCACACATGAATCAAGAGACCAACTCTTTCAAAGCCTTTGGACATGTGAAAATCGAACAAGGAGACTCTCTTGAAATCTATTCAAAACGATTGAATTATAATGGCAATACTCGCATAGGTCACCTATTTCATGATGTCAAAATGATAAATGGAGAAGTAACCCTATATACAGATACTCTAATATATGACCGCAATAGAAATCTTGGCTACTACAAATGTGGAGGAAAATTAGTTGATTCATTAAATACACTTGTATCTAAACATGGTTACTACTACTCAAATACAAAAATAGCAGAATTCAAATACGATGTTGTTGGCATAAATAATAGTTCTACTATCGAAAGTGATACATTAACCTACGACACTGAAACAAAAATAGCAACTATACTTGGTCCTACACATATACTACATTCTGATAGCACAACAATCTATTCTGAATTAGGGTGGTATAATAGCGAAAATGACCAATCACAACTATTAAAAAAATCATTAATCAATCATGGAAAAGGCAAAACTCTCTCTGGTGATACCATATTCTATGACAAACATTTAGGGATAGGAGAAGCTTTTCATAATGTCATATTGAAAGACTCTATCAATAAAATACGTCTACATGGACATTATGGTTATTACAAAGAAGAGGGTGAAATTAGCATCATTACCGACTCTGCAATGATGGTAGAATACTCGCAAAAAGACACAACTTATATACATGGCGATACTCTCTATTCGTACGCACAAGGAGATGAAGAAAACAAAATGAACTTAGTCTACCACAACGTAAGACTATTCAACAAAGAATTTCAAGGTGTATGCGACTCCCTCACATTCTTCTCTGGCGATTCAATACTACACATGATGCAAATGCCTATAATTTGGAACGAAAATCAACAAATCACAGGCGACACAATACACATCTTTCCCAAAAACGGAACAATCGACAAAATGCGCGTTGTAAATAACGCCATTATGATTCAAGAAGAAGATACTATACACTACAATCAAGTATCAGGGAAAGAAATTATTTCATACATTGAAAATGAAGAATTACATCATGTTGATATTTCTGGCAACGTTGAATCAATCTTCTACCCTAACGACCAAGATGGCCTAATTGGATTAAACACAATAAAAAGTAGTTATATGACTGTATATTTCGCAGAAGGAAAATTAGAACGATTTGTTGTATTCCCATCTCCAACTGCAGTTATGTATCCAATGTCACAGGTTACAGAAAACATGTTATACTTACCAAATTACACTTGGCAAATCAATATTCGTCCGACATCTAAAGATGATATATTTAAAACATCAAAACGCTTAACACAAGAAGATATTAATGCCCAAAAAGAATTAATAAAACAACAAGAACAAGAAGAACGCAAAAACAAACGAAAAAAACGTAATCAAGAAAATGCGACCGATATTACAAATAGCGAACAAAAATAAAACAAGCCTACATCTTGCTAATCTAATAGCTCAATGTATGAATTTCTTAGTGCACGAAATCAACTTATTTGACTTAGATAATATCAACTATTTGGTAGAAGAACAAGATGCTGCTTTACTCATCATTGGACTTAATTCCGATAAAGAAATACAACACTATTTAAAAAAATGTCGAGAATTACGCATTCCATATATTTTTGTAAAAAACAATGTACCAAACAATTTTAATATAAAAAATATAATTTTACCAGTAACCAACCTCGAAGAAGAACGCGAAAAAGGACCTTTTGCATCATCATTCGCACGACATTTCAATTGCCCAATAACAATATATCAACCAAATGATTATGGGTCAAAAGCAACTATTAATATTGAATCTATGAAAACACTCTTCGATTCACTCAACATTCAACACTCTACTTCAAAAGGTAAAAAAGATAGTAGTAGTATCGAATTAGAAGCTGGATTACTAAATAAAAACCAACAAGATAATATACTAATAATTTCTGCATCACGCGACTATGGTTTAGATGATATAATATTTGGACCCAAAGAACGAAAAATTATAAAAAATATAAACATACCTACCATGTTAATAAACCCTCGTGGAGACTTATATACCCTCTGCGACTAAATATAAAAACAAATGAAAAAAATAATAATAACTCTATTGTGCATTGTACATTGTACTTTATACATTAACATAAAAGCACAAAACGAATACCCTATAATTGAAAAAAATGGGGCAAAATATTACGAATATATAGTAAATCCAGGTGAAGGTCTATTTGCTATTGCACGCAAATTTAAAATTAAACAAAACGACTTACACGAAGCAAACGAAAATCTATCGACCAACATTAAAGTTGGCGATAAAATCCTCATTCCAATAAAAATAGATATAACAACAAAAACCAATGAAGCTGTAACTACTCACATAGTAGAAGCAAAACAAACATTATATAGCATATCAAAAATGTATAATGTTAATATAGATACACTTATAGCATTAAATCCATCTGCAAAAGCAGGTATAAAAATTGGAGAAACTCTAATAATTTCAAAAAACAAAAAAATAGAATCTACTACAAACACACAAAAATTAGAAATAGAAAAACCTACTTCAACAAACAATATTACTCATCTCGTACAACGCAAAGAAACACTATTCTCCATTTCAAAAAAATATAATATCGCTATCCATGATTTAATAGCACTGAATCCAGAATTAAAAAATGGCCTAAAAGCAGGTTCTACAATTTTAATCAAAGGAGAAAAAATAAATATAAATAAAGATAATCTACCTACAATTAATCACAATATAGATACTGCAACCAATATAAATTCAATAAATAATAACACTATAAATTCTATCACTTCTATCAACTCTCAACCCACAACACCTAACTCTCAACTAAATATCGCCTATCTCCTACCTCTAATTGCCGAAACAACAAACGAAGAAAAAAACACACAACGCTTTATTGAATTTTACAGAGGAGCTATACTTGCACTAAATGATGCTAAAAAAGAAGGACTATCAGCAAACATATACACTTATAATCTACCAAAATCAACAAATAATATAGATTCTATATTACTTTTATTAAATGATAAAAAAATAGATATAGTAATTGGACCCGCTTATTCTGAGCAACTTAACAAAGTTCTATCATATACAAAAGAGCACGATATAACTACCATTATCCCTTTTTCAAGCAAAATAGACTCAACATATTATTTCCCAAAACTAATACAATTTAACCCTCCTCAAGACTCTCTGTTCAATACCGTCTTAAAAAATACATTTGCCCATCGCAACCTACAGTACGTATTAGCACACTTCAAAAATTGTAACAACAAAGGTGAAATTTTCACAAACGAACTCTCTAAATTACTAACTGAAAACAATAAACAATTTATTGAAACTATCATCAAACCCGAATCTGTAGATTCTATTATTTCAAAAATCAGTTCAGACACAACAATACTCATTCTAGGCTCATCACGCATCAACGATGTTGCACCAATATTAGATAGTCTAAATCGCTATCAATTACCAAATTTGCAAGTATGGGGATTCGAAGAATGGGGCGCAAATATCCTCAAAAAATATCCTCAAACCATCTACTATTCACTATTCTACCCTAATGAAACCGAAAAATACAAAAACACCTACAAAAATTGGTTCGGTACACGCAAACAAACCGTCGGTGTTAAATACGACCTACTCGGATACGACCTCACTATGCTCGCACTGAAAGGCATAAATACCAAAAAACAACCTATACTCAATCCCCAAATATCAAACATCAACTTCCTACAATCAAAACCAAAATTAGAATACATCAACAACCGCTGGCTAAACACAAATTACTACCTCCTATTCTGGGATAACATTTCAATTAAAGAAATAAGTAAATAAAAAATACAAACTTGAAAAAAATAATAATCATATCAATATTGGTAAGTTTACAATTTGCAATTTGCAATAAAATAAAAGCCCAATACCCCGAATATGCCATAGGCATACGCGGTGGAACAACTTGGTCTTTTATGCTATTCAATCCGCAAATATCACAACCATCATTACCCCTAACATACCACGGAGGAGCACAATTCCGCATGGTATCCGAAAAACACTTTGGCATAAAACTTGAACTAAACTATACACAACGCGGATTTCAAGACAAAGAAGGACATCGCCAATTAGACTATTTAGAACTACCTTTTATGACCCACATCACATTCGGACAAAAACTATTCCGCTTTTTTATAGATTTAGGTCCAGAAATTTCCTACCTAATCAAAGACAACCCAATTTCATCCAATAACTTACAACACACTACACCTATCAAAAACAAATTCGACTACGGATTAGTTGGCAGTTTAGGATTCGAATTCAACACAAAATATGGCATTTACACAATCGACACTCGCTACAATTTTGGATTAAACAACATATTCGGCAATTCAGCCTCTGAATATTTCAAAGCATCAACCAACCAAAACATAACACTATCACTCGCATACCTATTCCCTATAAAATAACCACAAAAAAACATACCAACAGCAACCCTCTTCATTAGATAACCATACCTTCCAAGATAGTGAACCATACCCTCAAGCAAGGTGCAAGCAAGAAAACCGCCAAAAAACAAATCAAATTTACATCAAATTTACAAAATAATACAATCAATTCATAAAATAAATCAACCAAAAAACACATAAAATATTACTACTATGACAGACTTAGAAATTGCTCAAGCAGCAAAACCCGAAAAAATAAAAAATATTGCTGCAAAAGTAGGCTTAACCCCTGACGACATAGAATATTACGGACAAAACAAATGCAAAGTCCGTCTCGAATCAATAGATGACCGCTTCCAAAAACAAGGCAAAGTTATATTAGTTACAGCCATAAACCCAACTCCCGCAGGCGAAGGCAAATCAACCGTAACAATCGGACTCACAGATGCTATGAACCGCCTCGGACACCAAACACTTGTAGCACTACGCGAACCATCATTAGGTCCAGTTATGGGCGTGAAAGGTGGTGCAGCAGGTGGTGGATACGCACAAGTAATCCCAATGGAAGACATCAACCTCCACTTCACAGGCGACCTCCATGCTATAACAACAGCCAACAACCTCGTAGCTGCCCTCATCGACAATCATATCTATCAAGGCAACCAACTCAACATCAACCCTACACGCATTGTTTGGCATCGCTGTATGGACATGAACGACCGCTCATTACGTAACATCACAATTGGATTGGGAGGTCCACTACAAGGTATTCCTCGCGAAGACCACTTCGACATCACCGTAGCCTCTGAAATCATGGCTATCATGTGTCTCGCTACAGACATGGAAGACTTTAAAACTCGTCTCGGAAAATGCATAATTGCCTACCGCTACGACAAAACACCCGTTACAATGGCAGACCTCAACTGCGTAGGCGCAGTAGCAATGATTATGCGCGACGCAATCAAACCCAATATGGTACAAACCCTCGAAGGCAATCCAGCATTCATTCATGGAGGACCATTCGCTAACATTGCACACGGATGTAACTCAATTATTGCCACACAAATGGCACGTCGCTTAGCCGACTATGTTATAACAGAAGCAGGTTTCGGTGCTGACCTTGGAGCTGAAAAATTCATGGATATCAAAGCTCGATATGGCGGATTTGCACCAAGTTGCGTCGTTATAGTTGCTACAATTCGCGCACTAAAAATGCATGGTGGCGTAACAAAAGCTGACTTAGGAAAAGAAAATATTGATGCATTATTGCAAGGTATTGAAAACCTAAATAAACACATCGAAAATGTGAAGAAATTCTGTGTGCCATACGTTATTGCCATCAACCGTTTCGTAAATGACACCAATGAAGAAATCAACACTTTACTTGATTGGGCAAAAGCAAATTGCCATGAAATAAGCCTCACAGAAGTATGGGCAAAAGGTGGTGAAGGAGGTGAAGATTTAGCACACAAAGTTATTCGCAAAATAGAGCAAAACAATGGCATGTGTCATTTCCACCATCTCTACGATGTCAATCTACCGATTAAAGAGAAAATAAATATCATCGCTCGTGAAATATATGGCGCAGATGCTGTAGAATACTCTCCAACAGCAAATAAACAAATCAAAACATTCGAAGAAAATGGTTGGGACAAACTACCAATCTGCGTAGCAAAAACTCAATATTCACTTAGCGACAACGCAAAATTACTCGGTCGTCCTCATAGTTTTGTCGTAACAGTTCGCGAATTCAAACCATCAATCGGAGCAGGATTTATCGTTGCCCTAATGGGTGATATTATGACAATGCCAGGATTACCTAAAATACCTGCATCAAATGCAATGGATGTAATCGACAATAAAATAGTTGGATTATTCTAAAAAAATACTATAAAAAAAAGCGCATCATAATTAAATTAAGATGCGCTTTTTCATATTATAACCCATCAACGATTAACCAATTTAGTTACAAATTGTAAGTTATTCAAATAAGTAGTTTTAACAATAATCACCGAGTTATTGATATTATCAACAACTACATTATCAACACCAAATACTATCTTACGACCCATAACATCATAAACTTCAATAATCGCCCCTTCTGCATAAACTACATTATTTTTCACACACAAATTATTATCCACTAATACGTTTTCAACAGCTATAGGATCTACAACAATATCAGCTTGAGAACGCGGAATAAGTCTTGTCAAAACACCCGAAAGATAATAAACACCAGTAACAGATCCCATATCTGCTACATACTCATATTCATCTGCAACAACAACCCAATTTTCACCTTGATTTATCGTAGGCTTTTCAACTTCTTCTCCATTAAGCATGATTTTATTTACAGAATTATAAGTTACATTCTTAATTTTTACCAATGTCGATGCATATGAATCATCAAGATCTGCCAAAGACACTTCGATAGGAACTACTGAAGGTTCTGCTTCTGAAGCCTCAATAGTTTTAACATCTATAGATGGAGCTGATGCATAATAAATAGAATTAGAATTCTTGTTTGTCTTTCCTCCAGGAGTATAATAACCCACAACATTTGTAATCACATCACCTACTTTATATCTCTTTTGCATCTCTGCAGATTGATGATTAAGTTGAATAGCTCCAGATGCATCTTGAGCAAAAATATGATAGAATGTACCCACATCAAATTTTTCTGATGCAAAACCTGTTATAACCAAATTACTTGTCACTTTATAAGAAATATCAATAGATGGTGATCTACCAGCCTCTTTCATAGACGCAATGTCTTCAAATTCTACTAAATATTTTAAGAAATCAGCTTTAGAACGTGGCAATAAAACCGCATACGACACACCATTTACATCCAAGCCAGACACAAAACCTTTCATCACAACAGAAGTCAAACTACCTGCTTCTTTATAATATGTATCCACAACTGGAATCGTGTCATATTTATTCAATACATTATCTTTAATTCTTAAGCCAACACAACCAATTGAAGTAAATCTATCATCTAAGACAACATCCCCTTTCATTGTAATAACAAGACAATTATCATATTTAATCCAACCATTTTCAGTTAATACATCTCCAAATGATATAAAATTAACTGCGTTATTTTTAGATAATACGCTAATTCCATTCACTTTCTCTACAGTAAATCTTGCAGAAGTTAGTTTATCAAGAGGAGCTGCTTTGTAAGAAGCTGGTTTATAAGAACCCTCAACATCAAACATAACCGAATCTCCTACTGCACAAACTACATTTTCTGGGTTTGTAATAAACATTTCAACTGCAACAGGTTGTCCAAATGCATTATTTTCTTGTACAACATAAATAACATTTTCTCCTAATTCACGCACATCTGTTACCAATACTTTACCAGTAAAAACAATGTCATCATATACAACATCGCCATCCATCATTTTCAAGCCTGCAATATTATTATATGCAGTAGCTTTAACATAACCTTCACTTTGAGGAATAAATAACGCTGGATTACCATTCGTGTAATATACAAAACCAGAAACATCTGCAACAGAAGGGAATGTAGTTTCTACCAAATCCATCGAATAATCAATAGTATCTTTTCCATCCACTATTTTATTTATAGGAAAAGGACTTACTAAAAAGTCCATAATTGATTCTATCGAAACACCTTGCAATTTCACAAACTTAGCACTATACTTCTTCTCTACATCTTGTTTCAATTCACCAATTGTTACAACTTCTGCTGATCTTAGCGAACCTTTACCTTCAATAGTAATAGATTCTACTGCAGATATTGTCAAATCCAAAGTTACACAATTTTCTGCATCATTCAGATAAGTAACTTCTCCACCTATCCTAATCTTATCGCCTTCTTCCAATATAGTAGTCTCCAATAATGCAGCCCAATTATAGCAACGAATACGAATAAAATCGCCATTCACATCAAATGCATAATAATCACTACCACCCTCTCTTATTGACACGTATTGCAATGTCAATTCTCCAGTAAATACAACTTTTGAATCTGAGACCAAACTTTTAAGACCTGCAATCGTAGCAACTTCAGGTACTGCATTTAGTGCAAAAATATTAACTAATAAAAATGCACTCAAAACAATTAAATTTTTAATTTTTTTCATAGTAGTTTATCTTTAAAATTTATCTTATTACTAAATCGTCACTTGTTATCAATGGTTGCTCAACAACTCCATCTGTCTGCAAACGATAATTTGAAGGCGACATACCTGCATGCTTTCTAAAAAAATGGTGAAAAGCATCTGCCGACGAAAAATTATATTCATCACTAATTTCTTGTACTGACATTTGCGTACTCAACAAAGTCTGCTTCAACTCTTGCATCATAAACTCATCAAGCCATTGTTTCACACTAATTCCTTTTATGATTTTCACTACTTTACTCAAATGTTTTGGAGTAATATTCAAAGCATCTGCATAATATGTAACTGGATTATTTTCTTTTATATGGTGATATGCCAACAATGTGAATTTATCAAATATACGCTCATTTGCTGTTTTCCCTAATGGCAAATTAGGCAAATCGCGATTTATCATATTATACATATCTAACACATAACTATATAAAATATTGAAAATAATATCTTTTTGAAATAAGTTATACTTCTCTTTTATTTTTAACTCAATCAAATCAAAATATCTCAAAGCCTCATCCATCGCAATAGAAGTCATTGACATAGAAGGATGTGTAATTAAGTAATCAAACATCACATTCGGAAAACGTGAAGTTACATCCTTCATAAAATTTTCACTAATAATACCATAATGTGCCTCGAAATCAGCACTTACGTTATCAATAGCCACAAAATGCCCTGGAAGAAAACAAAATATTTCATTTTGCTTAATAACTCGTTTCACCCCTAAAAGAGTAAAACGTGCCTCTCCTTTAGTGCATATACCAGTCAAACATTTATCATATTTACGCAATACTCTTGGCAACATCAATGTATTAGCAAATCGATATAAATGAAAATCATTTCGTATCGGTTGACTAAAATATGCAGATATATTTGTTTGTGAAATTTTACGTGACATATCTTTTGGGGATTTTTATCTGTATATTGCGGAAAATAATCGGATACTAATTACAATTTTTATCGTAACTTTGCAGTGCAAACAAAATCTAACAGAATAAGTAGTTATTTTTTCATAAAAGTGTTTTTTATTGATTCGGTAGATACTGAGAAGTATCTATCGTTTTTTTATAGCAAAAAAGCAACTCCGCACTAAATACAGAGTTGCTTTTTCACAATATTTCAGTATGTTAGACACATATTATTATCTAATCACCACTTTTTGTACATTATTACCAACCTTCACAATAACAACATTAGCTTCAACCACTAGTATTGCAGTAAAACCTGCCTCTACTTCTACAGCACCAAGACATTGACCTACAAGATTATAAATCTCAACCATAGAGCGTTCTTCTACTTCAACAACAACATTACCATCTGCAGAATAAACATTGAACAATTTATCTTCAACGTTTTCAACTGGTGTTTTATCTGCTACACCAACAGCAAACCATGCATTATGTACTTGTGACAACTCTTCTGATTTATCACCCCATAAATCAATTGCTGCATATTGTGAAACTATACGCATTTTAGCATAATCCATTTCAGGTTCAAGATAGTTAAGAATAATGTGCATCAACAATTTTTCAGTTTTTTGCATACCAATACCCTCAACTTTGTATGATTGTTCGTTGTCATTCACACCTTCGCCACCTTCGGTCAACAAATAGAACCAATAATTGAATACACCATTATTAAAGTGAATACCACCATTATCATAGTTCATATTTGCAGGATCTACCCAATTTTCACCTTGATATGTATCTGGCTGTGGATATGACAATGTAGAAGAATTAAAAATACCACCACCCGACATTTTCGGATTTGACAAATCACGCATATTAGGCACACCATTACCTGTAACGCCATCTGCTATTTGCCAATTAGCTTTATCACCATTAGTATAAAAATCCGTAGCAACACTCATACAGTCAGCTATAGCTTCATTCAAAGCTCCAGATTCACCTGCAGCAGTCAAACCACCACGACCATTTGCCGACACAACCAAGTGCGCATATTCGTGAGCTAACAAGTCAAACGAGCCAAAATTAGTTAAATCATTTGACCATTTAGTACCACAACCTACAGCCACAAAATATGGCTCAGCCCCACTCGCTGCTGCATTATTTGTCCATTCACCATACCAAACAGGATCATTGAAATCTACAAAAGTATAAACTGGTGCGCCTTTACCATCGAAACTATTACGTCCATGTACCTCTTTGTAATAAACATTTGTCATATTCATTACATAATGAATATCAAGAGCATGATTAGGAATACGAGCAATTTCATAATACCCATCAATCAAATCAGTATCGGGAAATGCAATACGACCTGACTCTTTGGCAACAAAATCAAATTCATACAACAAAGTCTCTTTGCCACCAAATGTTCGGTGCATAATCTTCATTGTATATGTTGAATCACGCTCTAAACGATAGTTCACTATCATTTCAATAGGAGGCACAGTATCAATCAAAGCTCCTTGTCCGTAAGTTTGATTGCTATACAACCATTTACCATCTTTTTCCAACCAAAAAATATAGTTAAAACGACAAGTATCCAAATCAACACTATCATTTGCCTCAAAACCAAAAACACCCACTTGTTTCAATTCAAAGAAATCCCAATCACCATCAGCATCCATTTTTGGTTGTGCATTTTTAATAAACGACGCAGTGTGTGCAGCCAATGTTTCATCAGAAACAATATCACGACGCGTAAAATCCGATTTTGCCAAACCCTCCAATGTATAGGTACAACGCTCTGGGTCAACCAAAATATATGTACCATCTTCAGCTTGTTGCATACGAAGAGTTTTTTTACCAGAGTAGAAAGTCTCTACCTCTTGTTCAATAATTTCCTTACCTTCATACTCTTCAGGCAAAACATATTGAACTGGAGCCGTAGTACTTACTCGCACATTCAACTCTTTAGAGTTACCATTATTTGTTTTAACTTGAATTAATTCATCATATTGACTCAAGGTTTGAGCATAAGTACCTGCAACAAAAAAAGATGCAAGTACAAAAGAAATAATTTTTCTCATAAAGGTTTATTATTTTTTAATCATGATTTTTGTAGAAATACGTTCTCCATCAACTGTAGCAACCAAGAAATATTGACCTACGTGCAATTCCGACAAATCAATCACATTTTCCACAACCGATTGAGTATAAACTTTACGACCAATAACATCATAAATCTCGACATTTTCCATAGTTTTAGATACATTCAAAAGTCCTGATGTAGGATTTGGATAAACTTGCATTTCTGACTCATAAACTGGACGCTCCGCAGCTGGCACATCTAATCTAATAAAGAAACTTTCAAAAGCAGCTGTTCCAAACACGTCATACATATAAGTAACCAAACCTTCACCTTCTTTTGCCCAATATGCAGTTCCTTCTGCAACAACCATCTCTGATTCGAGTTGATATGTCATATATTTCGCCAAATCAATTGCACCACTTGTACGATTTTTCAACCAATCTGTCAATGTCTGAGCCTTATTTGGTGCATCCATAGATACAACGTATGACCAACGGAAACTATCTGATGCAGGTGTACCTACAATAACTTCACCTTTATCATTTACCGATAATGATGTAGAATTTTGTATTTCTTTAAAAACTACAACTGTATCTTTCTCCAAATCATATACAGCAGCATAAATAGTACCATATTGTTCCCCTTCCAATTGAATACCCATATTCAATGCAACATATCTACCATTACCACTCATCATCACACCTTTCATTTGATAATAGTATCCCGACTCTGCCTCATATTGAGCTGTAGTCCATTCTTCCCAAACTTGATAAGGCAACTCTAATTCTCCAGTCTCTGGATCTTCAATCATCCACTCATATGGATATGGAGGTACAGTCTTACCTTCTTTTAAACAAAAATTCAATCCAAAAAATTCATACGACCAAACACCATCTTTTTTACGCCAAACCAACGGCAATTGACGTTGTCCATCATCTGTAATCAAAAAACCCACCAATGTATTACCATCCAACGACATATCTTTCACACCATACCATTGAGCATACATACTATAAATAGGGTCTTTCTCTGGCATTGGCAATTTCACCATATCATAGCTGCCATCCTCTTTCTCTGTATAGACATAGTAAGTTTTAGGACCATCAGCATTAAATGCCACAACCACCTGCTTAGCATCTGCACTAATTGCAACTGCATCATTTGTTGCCAACTCCAATTCTGTCAAACCCTCTGGCATTGGCAACAATTCATAATCATTACCTTCTACCCAAAGTGCAGCTTTAAAACCAAAAGAACCTGCAACTGTTCCATCATTTGCAATTGCATTAGTCTTAAATCCAAAATCTCCTTCTGGATCTATACTATTAACCTCTTTTGTCGCAAAATTATAACGATAAGCCGATGAACCCTCTTGTGCTCCAGCATAATACTGCGCATTTGGCGATACCAAATAATAATAGCCTTCTGTCCATGCAATTGCTTGAGAATGACCCATAAGCATAAACATCAAAGCAATAATAGATAAATAAAATCTTTTCATAATAATTGAGTATTTTCTATAATTTAACATTAATTTAACAAAGGCAAATTCTCAATGCAAAGTTACAAATAAAATCCCACTCTCACAATAAAAAACATTTTTTTTTACAAATTCTTTAGTATGTCAAAAAATATCACTAACTTTGCACGTTAGATGTAAAATATCTCATCTAACCAAAATACGTTAATAACTAATAACTAACAACTAAATAACTAAACTATGGGAAGAGCGTTTGAATATCGCAAAGCAAGAAAAATGAAACGTTGGGGCAACATGGCCCGCGTGTTTACTAAACTCGGTAAAGAAATCACTATCGCTGCTAAAGCTGGCGGTGGCGACCCTGACACAAACCCACGTCTCCGTGCTCTTATGGCTACTGCTAAAAAAGAAAACATGCCTAAAGAAAACGTTGAACGCGCAATCAAAAAAGCTTTATCTAAAGACTACACCGACTATAAAGAGATGAACTACGAAGGTTACGGTCCTCACGGTATCGCTATCTTCGTTGATACATTGACAGATAACACAACTCGTACCGTTGCTGATGTTCGTTCAATCTTCAACAAGTTTGGTGGTAACTTGGGTACTACCGGTTCATTGGCATTCTTGTTCGACCACAAGTGTATCTTCACATTCAAGAAGAAGGATGGCATTGACATGGATGAATTGATCCTTGAATTGATCGACTTCAATGTAGAAGACGAATACGATGAAGATCCAGAAGAAGGTACAATCACTATTTATGGTGACCCGAAGAGCTACGCAGCTATTCAGAAGTACTTGGAAGAAGCTGGTTTCGAAGAAGTTGGTGGTGACTTCACTTACATTCCAAACGATACAAAGGATGTAACTCCGGAACAGCGTGAAACAATTGACAAGATGGTTGAGCGTCTCGAAGAATTTGATGATGTTCAGACTGTATATACTAACATGAAGCCAGCTGAAGAATAAGATGAAACTGACCTATAAGACGCAAGGTACTTGTAGCAGTCACATCGAATTGGAAGTTGAAGAAGGAGTTATCCAACAAGTGTTCTTTTGGGGCGGATGCAATGGAAATCTTCAGGGTATCAGCCGTTTGGTAAAAGGCATGAAAGTGGAGGAAGCGATAGCCAAGTTGGAAGGTATCCGATGCGGTAACCGTGTAACTTCTTGTCCTGATCAGCTTTGCAAGGCTTTGCGTGAAATACAAGCATAAAAATAAGGGTTCCCAATCCCGGCAACCCTTATTTTTTCAAGCAATCTCCATTGCTCGTTCTGTATTTGACTTTCGCAAGCTTGTACAGGAATTAATCTTAATCTACTACATGAAAAACACAACATTATAACATGTATAGTTCTTCGATTGTTCGATTTGGATTCAATTATTTCTTGCAAAAAGTCTTAAAATCGCAATAAGCACATTTTTCCTCAATAGTTGTCTGCTCGAAATTGATTTCAGGTGAGAATATTTCCGTCAAAAGAGTTTGTAAATGGCTACGGAACTCCTCTTCATAGATACTGAAATCGGTAACCGGTATTTCTGGCTTTCGCGCTTCCTTCAAGCAGATCACTGGTGAATAGCTATCGGATGC